>NZ_KE383878.1:0-24087 GCF_000422585.1 Hugenholtzia roseola DSM 9546 | reverse complement strand
GATAAAACAGATGAAACGGTTTTTAAACGGATTTTAAAATTTGTGTTTATCTGCAAAGTCCGTAAAATCGGCGTTCTTTTCTCTAAACCTTATTTCTTTTCTTATGATTTTTGGTAAAAAAAATAGCCTTTCTTTTGCGCTTTATATTGTCCTACTTGCGTTTTCACTTTTGGGAACGGCTTGTGGAAAAAAGGCGCAACAAGAAAATCCGACCCAAACGGCAGAAGAAACAACCACTTCGCAGGCAGATGCAATTTCTAACGAAGCCCCCTTAGAAGCCGTCGCCGAGCCGCAGCAGGAGCAAACAGCGGCAGCGCGTCCTGCCCTTATTGCGTTTTACAACGTAGAAAATCTCTTTGATGTAGAAGATGACCCCAAAATCAATGATGATGATTTCCTACCAAAAGGCAAACAAAAATGGACAAAAGAACGCTATCAAACCAAACTCAAAAAGTTGGCGGAGGCAATCGCTAAAATGCACCCCGAAGGCAAAGGCGCAGAGCTACTTGGCGTTTGTGAGGTAGAAAATCGACGTGTTTTGGAAGACCTTATCCAAACGCCCCCACTTGATGCCCTCAATTACGGCATTATCCACCAAGACTCAAACGACGGCAGAGGGATTGATGTGGCTTTGCTCTACAAAAAAGAAGCCTTTGTACCTACTCAAAATGCACTTTTGCCTATTCCAAACAAAAAAACAAGAGGCGTTTTGCAGGTAGCGGGCAAATTATGGGGCGAGCCTATGAATCTTTTTGTGAATCATTTTCCTTCGCGCAGAGAGGGAAAAGAGGAAAGTGAAGGCAATCGCTTGCAGGTGGCGGAGGTAGCGCGAAAGGCAATAGACGCGCTTTTGATGCAAAATCCTGATGCCAATATTATCGTCATGGGCGATTTTAACGACGAACCGCAGGACAAAAGTATCGTAGAGGGTTTAAAAAGTCGTGCCGACAAAAACTTGAAAGCTGGCGAACTCTATAATCCTTTTCACAATTTGGCAAAGGCAGGCAAAGGCACTTACAACTATCGAGGCGAATGGAATATGTTAGACCAAATGCTAATTTCTAAATCGCTTTTAGATAAAAAAGGGCTAAAATTTGAAAAATCTGACATCTTTGCCCCTGAGTGGCTCAAACAGCAGCAGCCTGAAAAGTACAGAGGCAATCCCGACCGAACTTATGTAGGGGAGCGGTACTTGGGCGGTTATAGCGACCACTTCCCAATTTATATGCAGCTAATTCCTTAGGCTTTTCTAATTTTTTCAAAAGATAAAAAAAACAATCCCAATAAAATTTTGTAACGTATTTTTTTGTTACTATTTCTACCAAAATAGAAACAAACAAGGTTTTATTGGGAAAATATTTTGCCCCAAAGCACTCAACACCAATTTTTAGCGCACCTTAAATAATTTGTACCCCTGCTCAAAACTTTTGACATTGAGCGGAAACTCTAATACTACGTGCAGCAGGCTTAAAAAATAGAGTGCCATCATACCAACTTTTAAATCGTAATAGTACAAAGCTAAGGATAAACTCCATATTATTCCAATGGTTAGGCTTTGTTTGGCACTAACTCGATGCCAAGCGATAATTTCTACTTTCGAAAACCAATTCAAATAATGGTAAGTATAGGCAAAGGCTATCAGGCGTTGAAATGCCAAAGGGGAGAAAGGAAGTTTGTTTTCTATCGGATTTAAAAAGTTAAAAAAATAAAGTGTAATGTCTTCTAAAATCTGATTTAGCCCTCGAAAATCGGTACTAAAATAATCTTCTTTCGCCATTTCTGCCATCTTTTGTGGCGTTTCTATATCGGTCAATATCAAAAAAAGAGAACCCAAAAGAAAGACCAATACGGCAATACCTCCCCAGAGGCTTCGATTGCGAGCCGCACCAGTTATCATAAAAATCAAAGTAAAGATATAAACATGAATAAAAGTAGGCAATAACCAAGAGAAAATAAGCAAATACCAATTACTTTCTGCTGCCCAATAAGCGAATAACAATAGGAGCAACCCCGCCACTAAGCGGACTTTGCGCTTTTGAGTGGCTACCAAAATCAATGCCCAGCCGAAAGCGATAAAAAGGGTGTGTCTGGAAAGAAAGACAAGAATAGGATAAACAGTTTCACTTTTGAGGTGAAAATAATCTAATAAAGAAAGATTTTTACTCAAAAGATAGGCGGCTGAAAGCAGAATAGTAAATAAAATAAGAGGATAAATTTCACTTCTTTTATTTACAAAAAAGTTTCTTTTTTCTAACCAAAAAATTTCGGTAAGATAGTGAAGGCTACCCAAAACGGCGTAACTAAAAAGAAATAGGGCAAAGGGAAGGCAATAAGCAATTAAAATTGATATAAAAATAAGTAAAATATTTACTTGGTCTATTTTAAAAACGGCAGTTTGTGGCTTCATTTTTGAAAAATTTGAAAAAGTGGTGTAATTTTTAAATCAAAGTGTTCTTTTATGCTGTAATAATACGAAAAAAAAATAAATTGTCAGTGGGTTTGGGCAAATGTGCTGCAAAAAAGTAGCTTTTTGCTATCTTTGGTTTTGCTATCTTAGCCGCCCCAATAGGTCTTGCTTGTTGAAAGGCGATTTATTTATTTTTACAAAAACAACAAAATTTTAGCATCATGAAGCAGGTATTTTTCCTTGTTTTTTGTCTTCTTTTTTTAGCGGCTTGCCAAGCTAAAAAAGAAGACAGTTCCAACAATCAGGCGCAAAATCAGACCCTAAATCAGACAGAAACAAGCCAAACTGAGGCAAATGAAGCCTCCGCACAAAGCAAGCAAATGCCTGAAAAAGAGCAAGTTAGTGGCAAGCCGCGCGGTTCTATCTACCGCTGTGATGGGTTCTACAATGGCATTGCCAGCGAATGGATACAAGTGGCTTTTTCACAAGATGGTTCGAAAATTGAAGGAATTTGGTATTGGAATACGCAAGACGAAAACAAGAAAGCCTTGCAGGTATCAGATTATCAAGTCAGTAAAGGTGAAATCAGTGGCTCGACGGGAATTGTAACCTTCCCTACGGGTGAAAAATATGGCTTCGGGCAGGTAGAAGACCGTTTTAATTTGACGCACGAAGACGGACGTTTTCAGGAATTTGAATATGAATCTAATCAATAAAAAATAAAATATCTATATCAAAAGGTATTTCATTTAGTCCGTTTGAGTTCATAAATGAGATACCTTTTAATCTTATCTTTATGAAAAAAAAATGTTGTTTTGCGATACTTTCTCTTTTTCTTGCCCTATTTTCGAGCATCTTAAAGGTGGGAGAGTTGGCTGCCCAAACTTCTCAAAAGGAATTGCGTCTTTATTGGATAGATTTGCAAAAGCCTCAAAATCAGCCCTTTCATCAGTCACAAGTTTCGCTTGCCTACCTACTTTTGAAGGCGGCTAAGGAAGGACAACTGCCTTTTTATCGCTTAGATAGAATAGAAAATAATGCAGATTTTAGTATGAATATAGAACCGCTTGCGCCTTCTTATTTGGATAGGTGGAGTGGGCTTAAACAAGAAGAAATTGGGGTGATGGCATTGGAACAAATTTATGAAAAAGAACAGTTTTTTCCACAGTATTTGCACCTTTATACGAATGCGAACACTTTTTCGAGCAAAAAGTCAGAGCTATTGATTTCGTTTCGTTTTGCTGATTTAGTTCATTTTTTTGAAGACAAGCAGCAGCCTTTTTTTCATAACATCTTAGCGGGCAAGGCTTTCAATGAAGTTTTGATTTTAGATGAAAAAAAACAACAAGAGTTAGCCATTTTTTTGATGCAAGAATTGAAAAAAGAAACACTATTGGCTTATGAATCTGATTTGGAAAAAACAATCGCCGCCTCGCTTTTTTTTCAGAAGTGGGGCGCTTGGGTAGATGCTCCTATCGGGCGCGTGCAGTTGCGATTGCAACAAAAAAAGATAGATAAAACAGACAAAAAAAATAAGTTTGAAATAAAATCGCTTGACCTCTATATTCGCACACAGGAGCAGGCTACTTTTTCACAAGTTGCCCGTTTTAAATGGGAAAACTTTAAAACCATTGCCGCTCAAAGCTACTGGTTTTCAGGCGATTCTTCGCTTTTGATGCCTTTTTCACAAGCCTTAGCCGAGCAGCGTTTTGTGGCAGATTCATTTACTTATTTGAATACTTTGGCAGCAGAAAAACTTTATTATCAGGCTTCTTTTGATAAGGACAGATGGAAAAATGCTCAATTTTATCAACAAATTAAACAAGAAATTGAAGTAGCAGCGTTTCCCCAAAATGAGCCATTGGCAGAGGCTTTTCGCGATTTTATTCCACTTCTTTTTAAAAAATTAGAAAAAAATAAAATCAAAGCCTACCAAACTACCCTCAAAGCGCAGGCAGCGGAGGCGCAAAATACGAGAGCAGAAAGCGAAGAAAAAGCCCTTGACTTTGAAGCCCTGAAAAATGCCCTTCTTTTCCCCAAGTCGGCTTTCACAAATCAAGGGCTTTCGCCTGCCGAAAGAGAGCAGCTCGAATGGGGCATGACCGAAGAGGAGTATGCTATTTTACAAGAAAAACGCGAAAAATTACTATTGCGTTTCTCAAAGATAAAGAAATTATGGAAAGACCCTGCCCCTTCTGATTTTTTTGCGATGCAAGATATTTCTATTTTAGAACTTAATTCGGAAATTATCTATCCGCGCGAAGGTTCTTTTTATCTTTTGGAAGACCATTTTCTACATTTCTACATTCCTGCCGCGCATAGTGAAAACAACTTGGGGGTAAATCGGTTTGTTTTGAAAGTGCGTTATCAAGATGCTTTAAAAATTATGAAAAAAATAAAACTCGATACGCCCCAAGGCAAGCGCACCTTAGCAGAAGTCTTTGAAAATCGCCTCTTGGCTACCTACACGTGGTATGCCAGCGCACCCTACGCCAAATAAAAAATTGAATGTGCAGTTTTTGCTCCTCTTAAAAAACTAAATTTTCTTACTTTTATTTCAAATATTTTTATGAAAATATTTATGTTATCTATCAAATTATATTTCAATTTTAAAGGCTTGCTTTCAGTTTTTCTGATAGCGTTTTGGGGGCTTTTCCTCGCTCCTTTTCATACCAACTTAGGGCAAGATAAAGCAGATTATTTAAGTCAATTAGACAAAGAAATGGAAGGCGATATTTTTGCCAATAGTTTTCATGGTTTTGTCCTTTATGATTTAGATAGTCAAAAGTATTTGTACGAATACAATGCGGATAAGTATTTTACCCCTGCCTCTAATGTCAAGATAGCGACGCTTTTTGCGGCTCTGACGTGGCTACCCGATTCGCTGCCCGCTTTTCAGTATTTGGTAAAAGGCGATTCGCTGATTTTTTGGGGAACAGGTGACCCTACTTTGTTGCATAGTCGTTTTCAGAACGATACACTTATCAAATTTTTAGACTTGGCAAAAGACTATAAACTCTATTTTTCTTACACCAACTACAACGACGAATCCTATGGCGAGGGCTGGGCATGGGAAGATTATAGAAGCGAAGATGGTGTAGAAAAGTCGCCGTTGCCGATTTACCAAAATATGGTGGAACTCTCGGCTGATGGCAGCTGTGCGGTGGTCTGTAAGCCTACTTATTTTGTTGATTTTTTAGTCAATAAAGAAGATATAGAAGTTAAAAAGTTTGCGATTTTTCGCAGCCTACAAAACAACGATTTTTTCTATAATCTAAGCGGCGATATAGACGAAACCGTAACCCAAACACTACCCTTCAAGCCTACGCCTGAATTGATAATTGCTTTATTATCAGACACTTTAAAACGCGAAATTTCGCTTATAGACTATCCCATTCCTGCCCATGCCAAGACGGTGTATCATAGTTTGAAGTTGCCTGTTTTGGAGCGCATGATGCAGCGGAGTGATAATTTTTTAGCCGAACAACTTTTACTTTTGTGTGCGCATGAGCGGTTTAATACGCTCAATACTGAAATGATTATTGAATATACTTTGAGGAAGAAATTGCGAAAACTAAGTCATCAGCCGCGTTGGGTAGATGGTTCGGGGCTTTCGCGTTACAACCTTTTTACGCCGCGCTCTTTTGTAGAAATTCTGACCCAAATGCGTAAAATCTTACCTAACGAAACTTTGCTTTACAATCTTTTTGCCGTAGGAGGCAAAAAGGGAACTTTGGCGCGACGCTATACCAAATATCCGCCTTTTTTGTATGCCAAGACAGGTACTTTGAGCAACAACCATTCTGTTTCGGGCTACCTAACGACCAAATCGGGCAGGCGTTGGTGTTTCTCCTTTCTAAACAACCACCACATGCACAGTCCGAGCAAGATTGCCAATCAGATGGAAAAAATCTTGACCCAGTTGTATCTTAAATATTAAGAAAATTTGTCTTTTTGGGCAAAAAAGAGCCTTTCTTTGCTGTTTTTATCGTCATGCCGAATATTTTTTTTGTGAATTTTCCAACATGTTAGGCTTTTTTTGTATTTTGGTCGAAATTTCCAAATTTACTTGCGTGCGGTGAAGCGAAAGCGCGTTTTTTTGCTTACTTGCAACTTAATTCATTCACACATTCTTTACACAAACTTCAATATTATGCAAAGTATGAAAAAAGTTTTAGCCTCTCTTGCGGCGGGTTTGCTATTGAGCGGTTCGGCAATGGCAAGCGGCTATCAGGTTGTACTACAAGGTAGTAGGGTTACGGGTTTAGGCAACTGCGGCGTGGGCTATGTAGCAGGGGCGGCAAGCCTTTGGTTTAACCCTGGTGCGATGGGTATGGTCAAGAAAAGTTCGATTATGTTGGGTGCAAATAGTGTCAATTCCACAATCAAATACCTTTCACCTGCCCCAAGCACTTATACGGCAGAGAGCGAATCGCCAATGGGTACGCCTTTTTTCGCCTATGGTGTGTATAAAATCAACGACAAGTTAGTAGCAGGCTTAGGGGTTGTTACGCCTTATGGTTCTACGGTGAAATGGAATCCAGATTGGGAAGGGCAGTTTGTATTGCGCGATTTGAGTCTTTCTTCGTTTTATATCCAACCGACGGTGAGCTATAAAATCAATGACCAGTTGAGCATCGGGGCAGGGGTAGATTTTGCTATCGGCAGCGTCGAACTCAATAGAGGCGTTCCTTTGGCAGACCAAAACGGCAATTATGGTAATGCGAACTTAAAGGGCAGCTCTAAATTGGGCGTAGGCTTCAATGTGGGCGTTTATTACGAGCCTACCGAAAAATTATCAGTCGGTTTGAGCTATCGTTCGCGCATCAATGCCGTAGTAGAAGAAGGGGACGTAACCTTCGATGTGCCTTCCTTAGCCGCAGGCAACTTCCAAGCGACTCAATTTAGTGCTGAATTGCCTTTGCCTTCGGTGGCGAGTTTGGGCGTAGCTTTCTATCCTTTGGCAGAGAAGGAAAAAATGATGGTGACGGCAGAGGCTGCACTTACGGCGTGGTCGGCATACGAAGAATTGCGCTTCGACTACAATGCGCCTGTGGCAGGCACCACTTCTACGGTTTCGAAACGCAACTACAAAGATTCTTTTGTGTTTAAATTAGGGGTAGAATATCAGCCTATAGAAAACTTGCAGTTGCGCGTTGGGGGTTATTTCGACCAAGCCGCTGCGCCTGATGGCTACATGACTCCCGAAACGCCCGATACCAATACGCTTGGTCTTACCTTAGGCGTTGGTTATACCATTGCTGAAAAATTCACTGTCGATGTGCATTACTTGAATGTTAATCGTGAGAAGCGCGAAAACGTGGCTGCCCCAGATGCAGGTACATTGAGCGGAACTTTCCACCCTGGCGCACATATTTTCGGCATGGGCTTGTCTTATAGCTTCTAATTTTCTTATTTTCAAAAAGCATTTAAAATACACTTCATAAACTATGCTAACACAGAAACTACAATCTTACCTCCGTTATTTTGGCATGAGCCTGATGGCAGGCTTGGTCTTGACGGCTTGCGAACCAGAATTAGACCCACCTACCCCTTCGAAAGGAACGGCAGATTTTAGCAAATACATTGCCTTAGGCAATTCCCTTACTTCGGGTTATGCAGATGGGGCTTTGTACCGTCAGGGTCAAATCAATTCCTATCCCAATATGATTGCGACAAGCCTCAAAGAAGCAGGGCTTTTGCAAGGCGAATTTAAGCAGCCCCTTGTGCCAGAAGGCAACGGTTCGGGCGGTGCTTCGGGGCGTTTGCAGTTGCAAATCGTAAATGGTGCGCCACTTCCTGTCGCTACCGAAAATGACCCTACTGTTTTCCAATCGGTAGCGGCACAAGCTCCTTTTCAAAATTTGGGCGTTCCCGGGGCGCGTTCTTTCCACTTAGTTACGCCTCTTTTTGGCGCACCGCAAGGGGGAAATCCTTTCTTTACCCGTTTTTGTACTGCGCCCGGTGAAAAATCGGTCTTAGACGAAGCCGTTGCACAAGCTCCTACTTTCTTTACCCTTTGGATAGGCAACAACGACGTATTAGGTTATGCCTTAGCAGGCGGCGATGGCGGTGCAGGCGACCAAATCACGTCTACACAAGTACTGCAAGGCTCTATCGCAGGCGTAGTAGGTGGTTTGAAGCAAGCCAATCCGAATGTAAAAGGTGCGATTGCCAATATTCCTGCCATCTTGAAGATTCCTTATTTTACCTTCATTCCGCATAACTTTCTCTCTCAGGAGCAGGCTACGCTTATCTATACTGGTGTGCGTGCTGCCGTAGAAGCACAAGCGCGTCCTACCGTAGAAGCGGCTGTTCGTCAGCAAGTTACGGCGGCGGTAGCGCAGGTGGTACGTGAAACAATGGTTACGCCACAAGTTACGGCGGCTGTCCGTCAGCAAGTTGTGGCACAGGTTACGGCGACAGTTCGCGAGCAGGCACGCCAGCAAGCCCTTGCACAAGGCGCAAGTGAGGCGCAGGCAGCCGCAGCCGCTGATGCTTTTGTCGCAAGCGCGGAAGGGCAGGCTTTGATTGAGCAAAATGTAGAAGCGCAGATGGCTTCCGAGCAGGTACAAGCCCTTATCGCCCAAAATGTAGAAGCGCAAATGGCTTCACCACAGGTACAGGCTGGCATAGAGGCAGAGGTAAATACACGCATGCAATCGGCTGAAATTCAGGCAATTATCGCACAACAGTTGGCAAATGTAGTTGCTGCTATCGGTCTTCCTTCTGAAATTGGAGCGCAAAATCCGTTCCTGATAGAAACCGAGCGCACTGCTCAAAATCCTGCGGGTATTCGTGTGGCTACACCCGAAGATATGATTCTTTTGGCAGTAGGTTCGTATGTAAGCACGCCTGCTTTCCAAGCGTTCCCTGTTTTGCCCGGTCGTTTTGTCTTAGATTCGGAAGAGCAAGGCGAAATCAACAACGCCATTGCTTCTTACAATAGCGTGATTGCAGAAATTGCGCAAGCAAATGACTTGGCACTGGTAGATATGTCAGGCTTCTTCAACGAAGTACAATCTGGTTTTGTGTATAATGGCGTGAGCTACAGCCCTACTTTCATCACAGGTGGTGCGTTCAGCTTAGACGGTATTCACCTAACCGATAGAGGCTATGCTTTGGCTGCCAATGAGTTTATCAAGGCTATCAATGCCAAATACAACGCCACTATCTCACCTGTTCCCGTCAATCAGTATCGCGGAATTTTGTTCCCCTAATTTAGATTAACTTCTCATCAACCCTAAGAGTCGGAAAGGCTCTTGGGGTTTTTAGTTTAGAAAAAAATCGGTGATAATTCGTAAAATCCGTACTATCGGCGTTTCTAATTTATGAAAGACGAAAAAGCGTTTATCTTTTAGCACGCCTGCGCAATAAACTTCCAAAAATCATTCAAAATCAATTAGGAAATATGGGAACTATCCAATACGACATCGAAAAAGACGACCTTTATTTGCAAGGTCTGGAAAAAGGCGAGCGCGTAGGCGAGCTAAAAGTCCGTCGCGAATTAGCGATTTCTTGTTTAAAAGATAGGCTTTCGGTAGAGAAAACTGCCAAACTCACAAAACTATCCATCGAGGAAGTTCGCAAATTGAGTAAAGAATTGTAAGTTACTTGGGCGTATTCTATGCTTTATCTCTTGCCCGAACTTGCTTTGTGGGTCTGCTGCTATTAAAACATCTAAAAAATAGCACTTTGTAGCTGTTTTTTGCTATTTTTGTAGTATCCTACAACGCAAATCAAAGATTTTCCGCACTGATAGGTCGTAGTCGGAAACTACGCCCAACGGGGGAAACCCAAGAAGTAGGCAAAATTCTGCTTATAAAGATGCTAAGGAATTTTTAATAAATAACACAAAAAAATATGATGAAAAAAAATTTAAATAATTTATTTGTTTTTATTTTATTTTTATTTCTTTTTTCTTGTTACAAACAAGAAGAACATCAAATAAAAACAAAAATACACGTAGATACTCTCTATTACCAAGATAGTGCTTTTATGGATTTAATATATAAACGAAATAATGATACCATTATTATAGAAAATTATCACATTTCTGAAAGAAAATATCCTGATAATATTTATGATATCTATTCGAAAAAAATTACAAATTCATGTCCTTCTCCTAATCAAAAAGAAGTTGTAAGAATAATATATGTAGATGATGTATATTCTATTTATTTGGATTCTGAAGAAGTTTATGTAAATAACTATATAAAATATGGGCAAGATGTACAATCTACAAATGAAATATCTTACAACCACCCAAGTCTTGTTTTAGTAGCAGAAACTTGTTTCACCAATTGTCATAATAATAGAAAAGGAAAATGGTCAAAAATACAGGAGATAGACACAAGTAATTTACAACTATTTAAAAAACATTTATTTAAAATACATAAAAAAAGCTATATTATTAAAAAAAATAACGAACTTGAAAAAATTGTAAAAAAAGACTTATCTGAAATTTCTGATAAAAATTTAGATATTATTCGTAAATATTTAAAAAAAGCAGTACGTAATAATGATATTCCAGTTTATTAAATTTTAATATATTTCTCACTAAATCCAAATTTTCTTACCCCCCCCGTTGTCCGTAGTGTTCCCATAGACAAATAATAAACTAAATGTTAGGCTTCGTCTGCGACTATGACTTATAGCGCATTGAAAAACTACCCCAAACATGAATATTTCCAAAATAATTTTTTGAGTTTGTTGTTTCAATTGCGGTTTCGACTTTTGCTTGGCTCGCTATTTTTCGAAAACTCTTAGGGTTTTGTTTTCGTTATGATGGAGTTAGGTTCTGATTTTTTCACTTAGTCCCTTCTTGCGTTATGCTTGGTTATCAATTCAGTCAATACGTTCCGAGAGAAAACAACGAAAAAAGCGATTTTGAACGCCTATTGAAGATTTTTTTAGAACTTTTGGGCATGTCGGGTGGCAATGTGGCAGAGGCGATGGCTTGGCTTACCAACTTAGACAACAAATACCAACTCACAGACGAGGGCTACGGCATTGGCGATTTTTTTGAAGATTTGAAGAAAAAAGGCTTTTTAGAAGAAAACCCCGTAGCAGGCAGCCTTTCGGTAACGCCAAAAACAGGGCAGCAAATTCGCAAAAACGCCCTCAACGAAATTTTTGGAAAGATACGAAAAGCAAACGCGGGCAATCATAGAACCGCCAAATACGGCAATGCAGGCGAAACCGAACCCGACAAACGCCCCTTTCAATATGGCGACGATTTGGGGCAAATTGCGCACACCGACTCGATTCGAAACGCGCAAATCAACTGGGGCATCGATAATTTTCACCTAACCGAAAACGATTTAGAAGTGCATGAAAAGCTCTTTTTGGCACAAACTTCTACGGTTTTGATGATTGATATTTCCCATTCGATGATTCTCTATGGTGAAGACCGCATCACACCCGCCAAAAAAGTCGCGATGGCACTTGCCGAACTCATCACACAAAGATACCCCAAAGATACCTTAGATGTCATTGTTTTTGGCAATGATGCTTGGCAAATTGAAATAAAAGACCTACCTTATTTGGAAGTAGGTCCTTATCATACCAACACCGTTGCAGGTCTGGAACTGGCAATGAACCTCTTGCGCCGCCGCAAAAATCCGAACAAACAAATTTTTATGATTACCGATGGGAAGCCCACTTGCATCAAACAAGGCGTGAGATACTACAAAAACAGTTTTGGATTAGACAAAAAAATACTCAATAAAACGCTCAATTTGGCAACCCAATGCAAAAAGTTGCACATTCCCATCACAACCTTTATGATAGCCTCCGACCCTTATTTGCAACAATTTGTGCGCGAATTTTCGGAAGCAAACAAAGGGAAAGCCTATTTTAGCGGACTTTCAGGCTTGGGGCAGCTTGTATTAGAAGATTTTGATAAAAGGCGAAAAAAGCAATTTTGAGCGTTAAGCAAATCAGAAAACAGGTACAAATGTAAGGACAAGGCATTGCCTTGTCCGAATTAAGGTAGCCCGAAGTTGGAACTTCGCGCTATTTGGCTAAGTTTTATCTTATTTTTCTTTGTATAATTTCAAAAGTGGTGTTCCCTCTTTACAACCTGTAAGTAGGAAACTGCCATTTTGATAGACATAAGTGCAGTCGGCTAATTCGAAGGTTTCGCCGTTTTGGAAAGGCGCAAGGGTTATGATGTCGCTCTCTATAAAGTGGAGCGAGCCGCCTGTTTCAGACGCAATTTTGAGGTAATCGGGTGAAATACCATTTGCCTCTGCCCCACACAAAACGATACGCAGGGGCTTGTTGTAGGCTTTAATTTGGTCTAATAATACCAAATCGCGCACAGGTGCGTAACTATCAGCTACCAAGACCACCTGCTCACATTCGGGACACTTTTCTAACCCTGCCAAAACCGCCTCTAAATCATTTTCTTGAATATCGCCTCCATTGCCACTCATAATCGTTTTGGAGATGGCATCTTTTGCCGATTCAAAATTGCCTTTATTAGAAAAATAGATGCCCCCTACTTTTCCTGCTACTTTTTTCTTGTCGGGGGTCAGGTTGCCGTCATTGAAGAAGACATATTGTAAGATGTTTTGGCTGCTTTTTTCACTTTGAAGGGCATGCCAGACCAAAACCTGCACCCCATAGGGGTACATGCTGCCCGTCCAGTCATTGACAACTAAGATGTTGTCCCATTCTTTGTTGCGCTTCATGACTTTAAAAAAGGTAGAATCTTTCGAAACATAGCGCATGTCGATGAGTTTATCCACCAAAAGGGGCGAGTTGAGTTCCGAATCGCTAAGAATAGGGCTTCCGCTGGGGCTTTTCTTGCGCACATAAACGGCTAAACCGTGAAAACGCTTGCGAAAGTCGGCGGCGGTTTTGCCTTCGGTTTGTGCAGCACTGCGCCAAGTGATAAACTCTTGCGTTGCCAAACTTTCATCATGCGCCAAGATAGCGGAAAGGCGTTTGCGATTTAGGGCGGAAAGGTCTTTGCCTTTGGGATAGTCGGTATAAACGACGACGATGGAATCTATCATTTCGCCTTCTAAGGCGTTCCAATCGATGCGAAGTTTTGGGTCGGATTTGCCAAAGCCCATTGGAATCAAAATCACGTGCGACTGGCTGGTGTCTGCCTGCCAAATGTCGGTCTGATACGATTCCATGCGCGATTCGAGCCACTCTAAGGGCGAGGGCGATTTTTTATCTTTCGGATTTTCTTCCTGTGCTTGGGCAAGATTTGAAAATAAAGTCCAAAAAATAAGCCACGCAACAAAGCGAGAGAGATGCGCCATTTTCATCATAGTTTAGAGGCTAATAATTAGGAATGGAGAAAAGTTTGGTTAAAACAAAACAAGGTAAAAATTGCTTTGTTCAAATGTTTGTTCTATTAAGAACGCAAAGCAAGCCTGAAAAAGTATGTATGCAGCACTTTGGCTCTGATTTTGCCCTGCCGTAAGCCCTTTTTGGCAAATATACGTACCTTTGCGCTCTATAAGATGCTGCTTGTGGTAGAAATCCCCATAAGTTTTCCCCCTTTGGCAGACAAATTTTCAAAACCGCTTTGTTTTTATTCTTAGCACCAAAACCGAAATTGCTCATGTTTCCGATACGATTCGCCCTTTCCTCAAAGGCTCTTTTTCCTACCCGCAAAACCTTTTGGCTCTATTTGCTGCCTTTTAGTGCGGTCTTTTTATGGAGTTGTTTTGGGCAGGATACTGAAAAGAGTACGCAAAAAATAGGGCAGCAAGCTCTCCAAAACAGCAAGCCAAATCAAGACGCTGCTGATAAAAATCTTGCCGACTCCATTCTTTCCGAAAAGAAAAACACAAAAGACACGCTCACCGTCATTGGCGTTGGCGATATGATGTTTGGCACAAGTTACCCTTCGGCGGCGCATTTGCCTGCCGACGAGGGCAAACAACTTTTAGCACCTGTTTCAGACATCTTAAAAAGTGCCGACCTTACCTTTGGCAACCTCGAAGGTGTGGTCTTGGATAAAGGCGGAACGGTCAAACATTGTTCAAATCCTGCCATTTGTTATGCCTTTCGCATGCCCGAAAAGTACGCCTCTGTGATGCTCGATGCGGGTTTTGATATGGTCAGCATTGCCAATAACCATGTAGGCGATTTTGGGCAGGCAGGCAGAGAAAATACGGTAGATTTTCTAAAAAGAGTAGGCATTGCAGGGGCAGGTCTGCTTTCCTGCCCAACGGCAATCGTAGAAAAAGAGGGCATCAGATACGGCTTGGCAGCCTTCGCGCCTAATTCGGGGACGGTAGATATTCGCGATATCGAGGGTGCGAAAAAAATCGTGCGCGATTTAGCCCAAAAAGTAGACATCGTGATTGTGTCTTTTCATGGAGGCGCAGAAGGTAGCAGCAGGCAGCACGTTACACGCCAAACCGAAACTTTTTATGGTGAAAATAGGGGCAATGTGTATGCTTTTTCGCATGCCGTCATAGAGGCAGGAGCGGATATTGTCTTTGGGCATGGTCCTCACGTAACACGTGCGCTCGAATTGTACAAAGACCGCCTTATTGCGTATAGTTTGGGCAATTTCTGTACCTACGACCGCTTCAATTTGAAGGGCGTTTCTGGGCTTGCGCCTATTTTAGCCGTTCAGGTAGGAAAGGACGGCACTTTCTTTCAGGCGCAAATTACGGCAACGCAACAACTCGGAAGAGGGGGCGTTTCCTTAGATGCCGATAAGAAAGTCATTCAGGTTTTACAAAATCTGACCAAGACCGATTTTCCCGAAACGCCCCTAAACATAGACGACAAAGGCAAGGTTACGAAGAAATAACCCTTGCTACGGTGTGCAATTTGGCACTTATCTTGAAGTTAGGCGAGGCGTAGGAGGTTTTAAACCATACTTAACTAAATTTTCTTTTTTTTAACTATTAGAAAATGAAAAAAAACATACTTCTCTTGTGGCTTCTCTTAGGGGTGATTCTGCCCAAAGAAGCGACTGCCCACTACACAAGGGGCTTCGAAAATGGGGACAAAGACAAGGGCAAGACCATGACCGTAGTCATAGATGCAGGGCATGGCGGCAAAGACCCAGGGGCTTTGGGTAAAAAGGTCTATGAAAAAGACGTAACCTTAGCCGTAGCCTTGAAGGTAGGCAAACTCATAGAGGAAAACTGCCCCGATGTCAAGGTCATTTATACGCGCCAAACGGACGTTTTTGTAGAACTCAATGAGCGTTCTGAAATTGCCAATCGCAACAAAGCCGACCTCTTTATTTCTATCCATTGCAACGCCTCGAAAAATAAGACTTCCGAAGGGGCAGAAACTTATACCTTAGGCATGCACAAAACGCAGGACAACTTAGATGTGGCAATGCGCGAAAATGCTTCCATTCTGAAAGAAACCAATCACCAAGCCAAATATCAACAATTCGACCCCTACAATGTCGTTTCTTATATCCGCCTTTCCAACTTTCAGAGCAGTTATCAGGAACAGAGTCTGGATTTAGCCGCCAAGATTCAAAAGCAATTTGCCGAGCGCGTCAAAAGAAAGGATAGGGGCGTAAAACAGAGCGGTTTTTTGGTACTTTGGAAGACCGCCATGCCGTCGGTCTTGATAGAAATTGGCTTTATTTCTAATGCACAAGAGGAGGCGTATTTGATGGGTGAAAGTGGGCAGAACTACGTCGCTTCGGGTATTTATCGCGCCTTCAAAGAGTATAAGGAGGAAATTTATGCGAAAAAATAAGCTGCGCAGGCTTCTTTTTTTTGGTAGTTGAAAGAAAAGCCCTATCTTTGCAGCCTCAAATTTAAACTGATTTGGTATGAGAAATTACGAAACTACTTTCATTCTCACGCCCGTCCTGTCCGAAGGTCAGTTGCAAGAAGCAGCCGATAAGTTTTTTAACTACCTTCAAGACAACGGAGCAGAGGTCTATAACCGCGAAAACTGGGGATTGCGCAAATTAGCTTATCCTATCCAACACAAAAACACAGGCTACTATGTCTATTTCGAATTTAAGGCAGAGCCTGCCCTTATTGCACAGTTGGAAGTGGAGTACCGCCGCGACGAGCGCGTGATGCGTTTCCTTACGGTTACTTTGGATAAGTACGCGATGGAATTCAACGAGCGTCGCAGACGCGGTGAATTTAATAAGAAAAAAGAAGTGAAAAACGACTAATCCCCCTTTCCGACCATGACCTTAGTGAACGAACCCATCAACAGCAACCGCCAAGAGCGCAGAAAAAAATACTGCCGCTTTAAAAAGTCGGGTATCAAATACATCGATTACAAAGATGCCGACTTCTTAAAAAAATTCCTCAACGACCAAGGCGAAATCTTGCCTCGTCGTATCACAGGGACAAGCCTGAAGTATCAGCGTCAGCTTTCTTCGGCTGTTAAGCGTGCGCGTCATTTGGCACTTTTGCCTTTCACTGACGACAACGGCAAATAATCCCCTTTTGGTTGCTTTTTTATCCTCCCACAGTCTTGAAATCCGACTTTACTCATGGAAATCATCTTAAAACAGTCTGTTAAAGGCTTAGGCGATAAAGACGATAGAGTTGTCGTCAAACCCGGTTATGCCCGCAACTACCTCATTCCGCAGGGCTATGCCATCTTAGCCACTCCTTCTAATATCAAAATGATGGAGGAAATTCAGCGTCAGCAGGCACGCAAGCGCGAACAGCTCAAGCGCGATGCCCAAAATTTGGCTGAACGTCTGGAAGGCTTGAGCCTCGAAATCAAAACCAAAGCTGGCGAAACAGGCAAAATCTTTGGCGCAGTTACGGTACTTCAAATCTCTGCCGCTTTGCGCGAAAAGGGTTTTGAAATTGACCGCCGCCAAATCGACATCGCCGACGACATCAAGATGCTCGGAAGCTACCATGCCGTTTTGAACTTGCACAAAGAAGTAAAACCAAAGGTGAGCATCGAAGTTGTGGCTGAATAATGCCTGCAACGCAAAATCCTTTTTTAGTCCCTTTCCAACGGAGTTGGAAAGGGATTTTTTGTATCTTTGTTTTTCTAAGCTCACTTTCTAAGCCCATTTTCTAAGTCCATTGATGTTAAGTCCTGTTTTTGGTGGGGATACAAACAGCCGCTCAATTGAACACGAAATAAAATTTGGTTTTCGCCTCTTTTGGGTCTGAAAAAACAGGTCATTTCAATCCAACTTCGAGCAAGGCAATGCCTTGTGCCTACAAAATACGTCATTGCTTTATTTTTTCTTTTTTTTGCTTGCCTTATGTCTGAATTAGTGTCTGCCGAATCTTCTTTGCCTACGCAAAACAACCCGAATAGCAAATTTGGAATCCAACAGGTAATTACGTATTTTAAACAAACCCTTTCCGAAAAGAGCAATTATCCGCGTATTGCCAAACAGTATCTATATTTTGTTTTGAAGCAAAATTATAGTGTCAATGCCATTAGCGTCGAGCTTTTTTTGGAAAAAAAGACTGCACCTGTCTATCGGACGGCTTGTCTGCGTTTTCTCAAATTTGCCGAAAAGGTAGGGATTGCCTATGTCTATGATGATAAGATGCCACATCTCAAAGGCAATGCCTTAGTGTTGCGATTTTTAGCCGAGTCGCAAATCAATGAGAATAGCAAGCTCACGTATTCAAAGGCTTTGAACGAGTTATATAAGTTTTTGGAGCAAAAAAACTTGCCTTTGGCGCGTATTTCGGTATTGAGTTTTATAGACTTTTTGAAAAAGAAAAAACTTAGTATCTATACCGTCAATACCTATTTGGCGGCTATCAAGCAGTTTTGCAGGTACTGTGTTGCGAATCGCGACACACTTGGCTTTGAGCGTCGGGCGATAGAGCAGTTGCGCGACGTGATAGACCTGCGGAGCTTCAAAACGGGGACTACCCTACGCACATATAGCAAAGATAGCCTAACCGAAGCCGAGCGCGATTTGCTTCTTTCTACCATCAACAAGGCACGCGATAAGGCGATTGTGGCATTGATGGCGTATCAGGGCTTGCGCACCCTTGAAGTCATTAACTTGCTTTGGTCGGATATAAAAGTGGTACAGGGGCAAAATTTTTTAGCCATCTTGGGAAAGGGTAGGAATGAAAAAGAACTAATCCCTTTATTACCCATTTGCTATAAAATTCTAATTGAGTACCAAATTTCGCTGCCACGTTATGAAGCGGAAGGCTCGATGTTTCAGTTTGTGGAAACGAGTAGTATTCGCAAAATTACAAACAAATGGCTACGAAAAGCGGGTTTAAAACGCGAGCGCATTTCGGCGCATAGCCTACGCCATACTGTTGCACAACTCCTGATAGCCAAAGGCACGCCTAAAAGCATGGTCAAACGATTTTTGAGGCATAAAAGCGAGGCAATTACCAGCATTTATACCAACAAAGAGGAAGACAAGCAATTTTTGCAGTACGATTTTGCGGCGAAAAGTTCTTGATTTTAATTAACTACCAAAAAGCACTTTCAATTTTTTAGGCAAAATTTCTACTTCTATTTCTTTTACGTTGGCAATAAAATCGCCGTCGAGGTGGAGAGGCTGTGGTATTTCGCTGCAAATTCGCGCCTTTTGTATCTGACTGATGTGAAGTTTTGTGTTTTTGTACGCCCTTTTGCGCCAAGTCTGCCAAGCGAAAGCGTAGGCTTGCCAAGTGGAAAGTTTTTGCAAGTGGCAGAAGTCGAGTTTGCCGTCGGTGATGTCGGCTTGGGGTGAGATGTAGAAATCGTTTCCAAACTGCCCTGCATTGGCAAAGGTGAGCATGAAAGCCTCTAAAAGTTGTGCTTCGGTCTGATTTTCGAGCCAAACCTGATACGTTTGGGGCTGATAGGTGGCAAATTCTTGCCAAACAAGGCTTGCATATTTTTTTAAGCCTCTCTTTTGGGGATTTTGTGCAAAAAGTTGGCTCACATGGGCATCAAAGCCCAGCCCTGCGGTGCAGAAGAAATAACGCACCAGATTGCCGATTCGTACTGCCCCTACATCTATGGCACTTCGTTGTGTAGCGAGCAGGTAGGTGGCTGCCTTTGCAGGCTGCAAGGGAATTTTGAGGTGGCGTGCCAAGCCATTGCCCGAACCCGTAGGAATGATACCCAAGGCAGTAGCACTATCGAGCAGCGAGGCGGCAACTTCATTGACCGTTCCATCGCCCCCAATGGCGACGACGGCGAAGTAGCCCTCCTGTGCAGCTTGGGCTGCCAATTTCCTACCCTCCCCTGCATAGGTGGTATAACAGATTTCATAACGCAGGTCTGACTCGAAACGCAGCCGCTCATGCAAGGCTGTAATGAGCGGTTCTTTGCGTGCAGTGCCAGATTTGGGATTGAGCAGGAAAAGATATTTCTTTTTCAAAGCGAATAAAAAGTTTTGCCGTGAGAGAAAACAGAAAACGCAGGTTTGGAGGCTTTATTTTTGTTGTTGTGCCATTTTCTTGCGTGCCACTGTTAGGAAAAGGACAATGAAAAACAAAACCGTTGCGACTGTGGCAATCGCCCCCGCCGTCGAGGTATTCCACCAAACTGCCAAGCTATGCCCTATCCAAACTGCCATCAGACCAAAAAAAACGGCAAGCAATAGCATCGGGCGCAGGCGCGTAGTAAGCAGGTATGCCGCTGCCGCAGGCGCACTCAAAAGAGCTAAGACCAAAATTGCCCCCACAGATTCGAAGGCAACGACAACGGCTAAGGAAACCAACGCCATCAGGAGATAGTGCCAACGTCCGACTTTGATGCCCAAAGATTTGGCAAAGGCGGGGTCGAAGGTCGTGATTTGAAGTTGTTTGAAAAAAAGCCCCACAAAAGCCAAAACCAAAAGTAGGACTGCCCCAATCTGCCAAGCCGCTCTTGCGCCCAAATTTAGCACTGCCCCTTTTTGAAGCGGAATTTTCCAGAGGTCTAAACTTACATAGTCTATTTCGCCAAAAAGCACACACTCTACATCTAAATCCACTTTTTGCGCCCAGACTGAAATTAGCACTATCCCCAAAGCAAAAAGAGCCGTAAAACTGACTCCTATGGCGGCATCAGCTTGAATTTTAGCTTTTTGGTGCAAAAATTCTATCATAAAAGTAGCAAATAAGCCAAAAAAAGCCGCTCCTATCCAACCAAAACTCGAATGAAGGCTACCCGTTATCAGGAAAGCCAAGACGAT
Source organism: Hugenholtzia roseola DSM 9546 (assembly GCF_000422585.1). Lineage (NCBI taxonomy): Bacteria > Pseudomonadati > Bacteroidota > Cytophagia > Cytophagales > Bernardetiaceae > Hugenholtzia > Hugenholtzia roseola. The sequence goes on along the minus strand of NZ_KE383878.1, from coordinate 3,589 downwards.
ACCCGGCAGAACGGCATGGGAAATGGCATCTGCCACCATTGTATTTTTGCGCAAGACCAAAAAGCAGCCCAAAATAGCACAGAGGCTTGCCACTAAACTTCCCACCAATAAGACCTGAAAATTGAGCATCATAAAAAAGATAGGTTTCCTATAATTCTAAAAGCCGTTTGATTTGTGCTTGATGGTGTTGATGGTGCAGGTGTATGAAAGAAAGTGTTTGTTCCATATCGAGTGCGCCTGCCAAAGGGTGCTTGAAGATTTCTTTGCCTAAAAGTTGGGTAGGAAAATACGTCGCAATCGCTTGTAGGGCAAGTCTGCTTTTTTCCCAATGGGCTTTTCCCTGCTCGAAGGTGCAGCGCGGTACGTTGGCTACTATATCGGGGGCTTTGATTTTGACGGGGGCAGCCAATGCGCCTTTGAGTGAAAGGTAGCGCAATTTGGTAGCCATGCCCGAATCTTTGAGCGGTTCGGTAGCCGTCTGTTGGGCATCGATTTTCTTTTGCAAATAGAGCGCGACTCCCCCTTCTACGTCGCCGAAGTGGTGCAAGACCTGACTTAGTGTCCAGCCCTCGTCCGCAGGGATTTGGGTAAAGCGTTCCGAAGGTTTGTTTTCTAAAAGGGAAAGCAACTGCAAGCGGCTTTCTTCGAGTTTTTGCCAAGTAGGGGCAAGGGCGGCAGGCATCATAGGAAAAAGCGTAAAGGATTTAAAAAGAATAGAAAAAATTGCTCAATGTGTGTTAGGTCTAATTTTTATCGCCTATCGCGCCAAGTGTATTGGCGGTTGAGTTTGAGGTCTTGCAAGACGGAGGCTTTTACGCCCAAATTGACCGAATACATCTGACGGGGACCAAAAGGCACCCAAGTAGCCGATAATTGCCAACAGTGCAAATCGCGGTGGATATTGAAAGAAGTAAAAGAAAATTCCTTCGCAGTGAAGTCATAACTGGTTTCATAGCTCACCTTCCATTTTTCGGTGAGTTTGACATCTCCATTGAGGCGCACGTTTTGCGTTACACGCGGGTCTTCAAAGCCATTTCGAGTATAGGCTAAATTGTAACTGATATTCAAAGACCAAGGCACATTGAAATCTACGTATAAATGCGCGTTATCGGCGATAAACTGCCTTTCTTCGTTGGTTTGAGCGGTTTTTTCGGCGGCTTCTTGTTCTTTGCTTTTAAAAGCGTCTGGATTTAAGTTGGTGCTGATAGAAACATTGAGCGAGGAAAAGCGTCCGAGTTTGCCTTCTTCGCTAAGGGCGTAGGTAGGCAGGCGGCGTTGGCTCACTGCACCTGTAAGGGTATCGCGCGAAATAAGCGAATAGGCGTAGGGGTCTAATGTGCCACGTGCGTTGATGTTGATTTTGTTGTCCCAAACGCGCGTGCGAAAATCAACGCTAATGGGGGCGAGTTGGAAGGAGTCGGCGGCTAAGTTGTAGGAAGTTTGGAAGCCCAAATTTTCTATGAGCATAATTTTTTCCTCTTTATCGCCTCTTTGTACTTTTGCTTCTAAATTATTAGAAAAACCAATACCTATCGTACCTGCTCTGCCTTGTGCAGGGCTGCCATAGATACCCTCGTAGCGCGAAATGCGCCTGATGTCGCCATTGTTATTGGTCTGCACGTTCTGATAAAAACCATAACGGGCATCACCAAAATCGGGATTGTAGGAAAAGGTTACGCTTGGCACCATCATGTGGCGCAGGGCTTTAAATTTTTCGCTTTTGTAATAAAAAGTATTGTAAAGGCGTGTGGCAAGACTTGCCGTTACGTCATACCTAAAAAACTGAAAGAAGCCATTTTCCTGACTCACGCGGACGGTATCGCCGCCTATCCATTCGTAATTGTTGCGGGTGCGATAGAAGGTTTGGGTGAAATTGACGCTGGGCGAAAGGGTGATGTATTTGGCAAGGGTGAGCGAAGTGGAAAGCGGTAGGCGGTGCTGAAAACCCACGCGCATATTTTTGAGCATTTCCGAAGCGGTAGAAAAATTGAAACCGAGCGTATCTGCCGTATTTCTGCCTACGTCTGTTTTCAAGCCGCCAAAATTGGGCGCAGGAATGAGGTTTGAAATATCGCCTCTGCCGTCCAGATTGTAGTTGATGCCGATTTGTGCCAAAGGAGAGCGCGAATTTTTAACTAAGTTTTTGAAAGGAAAAATGCGCGTTGCACTCAAATTGAATTGGGGTGAAAGCGTTACGATATTGGTCTGTACGTTTTGATTGTGGCGCAAACTGCTGGTAAAGGCAAAGGGTGTGCCTTCAAAAGTTTTCGAAAAATTGACACTCGAATTCAAAGAAGACTGCATAAAGTCTTGCGTATTGAAGGCGTTGCGGCGGTCGAAGGTTGTTGTACCTGCATTGACGTTGGCAGAAAAGCGCGTCGAGCCTTTTGTTTGGGGGGTGTGCGACCAGATGAGTTTGAAATCGCGTGTGCGCCCTTCTGTGCCTGTGCCACGCTCGCCCTGAATACTGTTATTGATATTAAAAGAAAAATTGCCGTTGTATTTGTATCTTTTTCTGTAATTACTTCGCAAAGAAGCCCCATAAAAACCTTTTGTATAGACTTCTGCCAAAAGTGCCAAATCTATGTAGTCTGAAATTGCCCAATAATAGCCGCCGTCGCGCAGGAAAAAGCCCCTTTCGCGTGTTTCGCCGTAGGTAGGGACAATAATTCCCGAAGCGCGTTTTTTGGGAATGGGCATCAGGGCAAAGGGAAAGCCCAGCGGCGTAGGAATGTCGCTAATTTCTAAAAGAAAAGGACCCGAAACGATTTGATTTTTACCAATTACTTTCATCTTTTTGGAGCGAATCCGAAAGTGCGGGTGGTCTAAATTACAAGTGGTATAAGCCCCACTAAGTCCGCTCAAATTGCCCTGTGCATCGCGTTTGCCGCGCTCTAAAAGCAAAAAGCCTTCGCCTTCTTGTTTGGTTACGCTTGTTACGATGGCGCGTTCCGATTTAAAATTGTAGCGCATTTCTTGGGCTTTGTACTGGTCTTCACCCTGTTTGAAGACGGGCGTATTGGTCAGTGCGCCTGTGGAGTCGTTGCGCTCACCTTTTGCCGTTAGGGTATTCGAAGCCCAATCTATATCAATTTGGTGCGATTCGAGCTTGGTGTTTTCAAAATCTATCTTCGAGCCGCGATAAAGGCGAATGATACCCTTTTCCATGTCATAAACGATAGAATCGGTAGCAGAATAAACGACCTCCGAAGCAAAATCATTAGACATCGGAATGGCTAAGGTGTCTGCCTTTGTTTGCAGGCTATCTTTTGTGATTTGGGCATGCAAAGTGCTGTTTGCGCTTGGGAATATGCCCAATCCGAATAGTATTGCACCAAAAAGAAAAAAAGAAATGAGCCTACATAGACTCCGAAGAAGTGTCATAAAGATTAGTCGGAAACGATGAATAAAAAGCCTACCACCTGCCATTTTTGTAGATGCGTTTTTAAAAAGCGTAGGTGTTATTACAATAGTGAAAGTGTTAAATGCACCCCACCCCAAACCCCTCCCCCAAAGGGAGGGGCTTCAATTTCGTATCATTTTTTTCGCATAAATGCAAAAAAATGATTTGGTTTTCGAACCCTCCCCT
>NZ_AUGI01000086.1 GCF_000422585.1 Hugenholtzia roseola DSM 9546 | reverse complement strand
GGCTTTATGTTTAGGTAGAAACAGCAAGCCCTGTATGTCGCCATACAGTTCGGACTATATCATTCTTCTTTATCCAGCGGCTTTTCGGTTTGGGATAAAGTAGATTTAGCGTGTAGTCTCTGAGGATTTTTGAAGTCTGCTTTTTCGTTTAAATCTTGCAAGATGTCTTCATCTGCATACTTTCTACGATTTGCGCCTCCATTGTTCATTTCTTTTCTAATGCGTAAGATTTGGGCGATACCTTCTTTTGTCAGATGCCTTTCTTCTTGTATGATTTGGGCAATTTGGACAAATTTGGCAAAGTCCTTTTTCTTTTTTGCAGATAAAAAAGAGAAGTGTTTGAAGAATGGAATGACGTTTTGCAGAATACTATTGAAGTTATTGACTTCATAGTACCAAATGCCATCGGGTCTTTCTATTAGTGTCCCACAGGCTAAATGCTTTTTAAAGAGTGCCAAGATGACTTTCTCTTTTTGAGAAACATTAAAGCAGAGGCTTACTTTATAGGCTTGGTTGTAGTCAGGTCGTTTTCTGAAAACGACGCTAAAACTTCCTTCACCGTCAGTAAAACCTGCCAGATAGTAGCCTATCTGAATGGGAACTTGTTTGGGATTGTATGGCATATACTTCAAATCTTTCCTGCGGATTGTCTGCACTTATCGCTTTGTTACTGCCTTCTGAAAAGACGAGTAGCGTAAGATACTCCAGAGTTTCCCGCATATAGCTAAATTTATTTACGTAACTACAACGGCATTTATAGTTACGGCCGCCGTTTACTGGGGCTTCGATTCAATGCTTCGCTTGCGCTGACATCCCCTCTTAACCTTCCAGCACCGGGCAGGTATCAGGCTGTATACTTCTTCTTACGAATTTGCACAGCCCTGTGTTTTTGTTAAACAGTCGCCTGGGCCTCTTCACTGCGACCTCCTCTTTCGAGGTAGGTACCCTTTCTCCCGAAGTTACAGGGTTAATTTGCCTAGTTCCTTAACCGTGAATCACTCGCGCGCCTCAGGATTCTCTCCTTGACTACCTGTGTCGGTTTGCGGTACGGGCTTGTTACACTTAACGCAAACGAGGTTTTTCTTGGAAGCCCTTAGATAGACTCTCTCCTTACCCGAAGGCTTGGAGTACTATTTCCTACTCGTCGGTCTGACGGATTTGCCTATCAGACGTGCTTCTTTCGGATTTAACGCAGTATTCCGTAACTGCGCGCTATCGTATTCACTCCGTTACCCCATGCCAAGTAACAATGGTACAGGAATATTAACCTGTTTTCCATCGGCTTCGCCTGTCGGCTACGCCTTAGGTCCCGACTAACCCTTCGCTGACGAACGTTGCAAAGGAAACCTTAGTCTATCGGCGAGGGGG
>NZ_AUGI01000085.1 GCF_000422585.1 Hugenholtzia roseola DSM 9546 | reverse complement strand
TTTTTTTTTGTTTTTGTAAAAAAGCTATAAAAGTTATTCTGTTTGCATTTTCTTAAAAAATGTTAAAAAAAACGGAATTTTTACATTTTTTCTTTTTCAAATGCCATGCATTTGAAGCGAATTAGTTTAATTTGCCTCGACATCTTGCCATTTTTCGAGCCACCAAATGTCGTTTTTGGTTATCAAAAAACAACTTCTTTACTTAACTAACTCGCTTTAAAAAAAAACGCAAAAAACGTCTTTTAACATTTTTTAACACATATTAACATATTTTAACAAAAAAAGTGCCATACTCTATTTTTTTTGTGCAAAAATCGTTTTTTTTAAAACTACTTAACTCGTTGATAATCAGGGAGTTACAAAAAACCTTTATCAAAGCTAACTATTTTTTCGTGTATTGCAACAGTTTGGGTACTCTTTTTTGACAAACAATTTTTTATTTCGCGAAAAATTCGAAAAAAATTAATAAATTTTGTGGAGACCCTTATTTTTGGGAGGTCTGAAAAAATTTTATTTGGCAAAAAATGCCTATCTGAAAAAATGTATTTTTTGCTATTTTGATTAGCAAAGTGCTAATTATCAATGACTTAGGGTATGAAAAGTATTGCAAAACAAATCGACTTATCCACATTTTTAGTTCATGAACCTTAACTTTTGAATTTCAATATACTCTATTTCATGTAATACTACAAATATCAAAGCCGTAAAAAGACACAAAATTTTATTTGGCACAGATTTTTTTATTTCTAACTTGTTGATTTTCAAGCACTTAGAAATATGATATTTTTGTCGCAATCCCTTATTTTCGGTAAAAGTACAATTATGATTATCATTGCTACTATTGTGGATAACTCGTTGTAGGTACAATTAAATAGTTCAAATCCTGAAGCATAAGGACACATTTTGTTGCAATAGCGCACACATTTCTTTGCAATTACCCTTTGCAACTTTTTGATTTTCAGGCAGTTACGCCCCCCCCAAAAGAGAAAAAAAAAGATGTTTTACATCTTTTTTTTTCTCGTATTCAAAAAGGGCAAAGCCGTTTCAAAAGCGAACAATTTAAAAAAAAATAGATAAGGAAAAAAACAAAAAAGCCAAATCAATATCGAAAAGTCGAAATCTCACCCTCATTTTTCAATCCGAAGGCACAGAGCCGAAAAAGCCGAAAAGGGTACAAGGCTTTGCGTGAAGGAAATGGTCAAAGTATTTTGACTTTCAAAGTTTGAAAGTTCATTTTCCTAACTACCTTGTGAGTTATCCACATTCGTGGGAATGGGACATTTTACCCCAAAACCCGAAAAAGTGCAATTTTGGCGATTTTGGGGGCTAAAAGGGGCATTTTGGGGGGGCTATGTCGCGTTTTGGCTTTTGTGCTGCGGACTTTGCTTGGGGAGG
>NZ_AUGI01000084.1 GCF_000422585.1 Hugenholtzia roseola DSM 9546 | reverse complement strand
TCCTAAACAGATGCCTAAGAAGTTTTCTTTTTCTTCTGGTAGCGAAAAATTCTCAATAAAAAGTGATTTTGCACCCATGTTAGTTTTGTTTTTTGGTTGCAATAAAAATAATGACGGCTATAAGAATGAAGCCGCCTGCAACGCCCGCTATTAGAAGTGTATTTTTTTGCTTTTTTTCGTCGGCTTTTTGTTGCGCTACTGCTTTTTGTTGCTCGAAACGCGCTTGGTCTTGGGCTAAGGCTCGCGCCTGCGTGAATTGTTGATTTTGCTGCAAGCCTGATACGATTGCCATGCGCTGGTTTTGCTCATTTAGCTTTTTTTGCTGTGCGTTGCCGATTACATTGGTTACGCCTCCAACAATTTGCCCCGCTCCCGCCATGATTGCGCCGATTGCTACCATGTTATCCTCCCTTCTTGGTTAAAAGCGACATAAAAAAGAATGTAACCATAATAATAAGCACCGTAGCACCTAACCAAATGGCGATTTGTTGCCCCTCGTCTTGGGGTTGATTTTGGTTGCTATTGCCAAAAAAATTAACAAATGTATCTTTTTTGGCGGCTTTCTTTCGCCTTTTTTTGGTTCGCACAACAGGACGGCGCACAATGGCACGCCTCTGGGCTTCGGGGCTTTGAGGCAAAACGATTAGCTTTTCTTGGGGTTCGTCTTGGGGTTCAGTTTTGAAAGGCTCGGTTTGGCTTCTGAACTCATCAAAGCCTATATCCGCAATGATATTTGAGGCAATGCGTTTGAGATAGTCCTGCACAGGTTCTTGGTAGGCGTAGGGCAATTCGCCCCGCTGATACGCCAAACGCATGATACCTCTGGGGTTTGCTTCGGTTACGTAGTCAATAAATGCCTTTTGTGCCTCCATAAAAAAAGTGGTAAAAACTTTGGCAAGCGCAAAGCCACTTGCCAAAGTATCAATAAAAAATAGACTGCTCAAAAATTATTGCCACTATCGACAGCGAGGACGACGCTTTGCACCGCCACAGCCGCAATCCGAAGACTTGCGCTTTTTACGCGCCTGCTGCTGCTGACCTTGTCCCCAAAGCGACCCAAGCGAATCGATAGCAGAATTGCCTCGAAGCATTTTCGAGTTATTCACACGCGCCAAAACCTCAAAGGTCAGGGTAACTTTTTGCAGACTTGGCAAATTGAAAGATAATGTCGATTTGCCGTCGGCTACCAAACTGAAACCGTCCATGATAATGAGTCTATCGTTTTGGTTTCGAGGGTCTTCAAAGTTTGCAGGCTGTACCTTACGCGCTCTTTCTGCGCCCACTGCATCGATTTCCTTCACTGAAAAAGTGTTTGAGTATTGCGCTGCATCTTGCACGCGATAGCGAGGATTGCCCAAAACGTAGGGGTTTGCTACTGTTTCGGCTAAAAATGCCTTATAGTCGCTTTCGTCAAGGGTGATATGTACGTTTCGGTCATTTACGTTGCCCGAAAATGAGCCAAATAAGGTGACGGTTTGAGAAGTCGCGAGAGTATCTTGGTTCTCAATGTTGAATGTCAAGAACTGTTTATTTGAAGGATTCACGCGCTTGGGCTGATAAATTCCTGATTGACTTTGTTCGTAGTCGTCTTCGTCGTCGTAGTCATCATCTTC
>NZ_AUGI01000083.1 GCF_000422585.1 Hugenholtzia roseola DSM 9546 | reverse complement strand
ATAGCACAATGAAAAATTCATTTGGACTTGACTTGTAAGAGATTTGGGGGTCGTAATTTTGCTGCCAAATTTAGTTAGCTTTTTTAAAAATCTTTGTCATCTTACGTCATGCGTTGCACCTCTACATTTCTTAGTCTTGGGCTAAGTACCCCACGCTTTTCTTGGCTTACATCTTGGCTCTTGGTGAGCCTTTTCTTTTTTGTAGCCCTTCCCACAGTTTGGGCGCAAACGGGTAGCATCAAAGGTACGGTTATCGAAACGGGAACAGACGAACCTATGATAGGGGTTACGGTTCTTATCGAAAATACGACTATCGGTTCGGCTACGGATATAGAAGGAAAGTTTCACATCAAAAATGTAAGTGCAGGCACGCACGTGCTTATCGTTTCGGCGGTAGGATACAAGACCCAAAAAATCACCGACGTAGCCGTAGAAGCAGGCAAGACGACCATTTTTAACCTCACGATGGAAGAAGATAGCGAGGAGCTGGGCAGCGTCGTAGTAGTGGCGTTTCGTGAAACCGATAGCGAAATTGCCGTAGTGGAAGAAGTGAGAAAGAGCGAAGCCGTAGCCAATGGCGTTTCGGCAGAGCAAATCGAGCAGTCGCAGGATAGTGATGCGGCACAGGTCATGACGCGCGTACCGGGCGTTACGATTACAGACAACCGCTTTGTAATGGTGCGAGGCGTAGCCGACCGCTACAACAACGTGATGATAAACAACTCGATTGCACCCAGCACAGAAATTGACGTGCGCACTTTTTCGTTTGACCTTATACCCAGCAATGCCATCGACCGCCTTTTGGTCTATAAATCGGGTGCGCCTGATATGCCGGGCGATTTTGCAGGGGGTATGATAAAGGTCTTTACCAAAAACAACGTAGAAGAAAACAGTACCACTTTCAACTTTGGAATCGGCTATCGCAACAATACCACTTTTCAGCCTTTTATAGCAAGCGAAGGCGGCTCTACCGACTTTTTAGGCTTCGATAATGGCTTCCGCGCCCTGCCTGATAATTTTCCTACCAAAGATGCTCTTCAAAATAGCTCACGCGCTTCCGAATTGCGCCAAACCGCAGGCAGAAGCCTAACGAATAACTTTGCCAATACCTCGCGCACAGCCTTGCCCGACTTGAACTTTGGGCTAAATGTAGCCCGCAAGTTTGAAATAGGAAGGCTCAAATTCAGCACCATCAACAGCCTAAGCTACTCCAATTCCTATCAATATCGCCTCATAGACCGCCATCGCTACTTTTTCTTCGACCCAAATGCGCCCATTCAAAAGCGTTTCTTCTATGAAGACGATAGCTACGCGAATACCGTCAGAATTGGTATCCTAAGCAACTGGCGCGTGATGATAGGGGAAAATTCTACCCTCGAATTTCGCAACATGCTCACCCAAATCGGCGAAAATGAAACCACTATCCGCAATGGATTTGATTATTTGCAAAGACCCGACGACGACTTGCGCAATTATGCCTATCATTACCTTAGCCGCACCATCTACACAGGGCAGCTGCAAGGCTCGCACGACCTTAAAGGCGGCAAACAGAACCTCACTTGGGTAGTAGGTCTGAACTATTTAAACCGAAACGAACCTGATTATCGCCGCTTTCGCACCTTCCGCAGCATAGCCGAGCGCGAAACGGGTGCGCCTTATACCATGCAATTACCGCCTTCTGCCAACCTTTTCGACACAGGACGCTTCTTTTCTAACCTAACCGAAACAGGCGTTTCGAATAGCCTTACCTATACCTTCTATTTTGGCGAAGAAGACGGCGAAAATGCCGAAGGCGATGTTAAAAAACCGACCCTACGCTTGGG
>NZ_AUGI01000082.1 GCF_000422585.1 Hugenholtzia roseola DSM 9546 | reverse complement strand
TTCTCACCCCCTTTATCGTTACTCATTCCTACATTTGCTTTTCCAAAAGCTCCACCGCTTCTCACGAAACGACTTCAACGCCGTTGGAATGCTCCCCTACCACTCTTTCGAGTCCATTGCTTCGGTATAAAGTTTAATGCCCGATTATTATCGATGCCCGACCACTCGACCAGTGAGCTGTTACGCACTCTTTAAATGAATGGCTGCTTCCAAGCCAACATCCTGGCTGTCTCAGTAGTCAGACGACCTTTGGTCAACTTAACTTTAATTTAGGGACCTTAGCAGATGGTCTGGGTTCTTTCCCTCTCGGACCGTGACCTTAGCACCCCGGCCCTCACTCCCAGACATCATTTATGAGCATTCGGAGTTCATCAGGATTTGGTAGGCGGTGAAGCCCCCTAGTCCTATTGGTAGCTCTACCTCTCATAAATTAATCTGAGGCTGTTCCTAAAAACATTTCGGGGAGTACGAGCTATTTCCCAGTTTGATTAGCCTTTCACCCCTACCCACAACTCATCCGGAAACTTTTCAACGTTTATCGGTTCGGTCCTCCAGTTGGTGTTACCCAACCTTCAACCTGGTCATGGGTAGATCACTAGGTTTCGCGTCTACCCCTACTGACTATACGCCCTATTCAGACTCGCTTTCGCTCCGGCTGCGTGGCTGAACCACTTAACCTTGCCAGTAAAGGTAACTCGTAGGATCATTATGCAAAAGGCACGCCGTCACTACACGTAGTAGCTCCGACCGCTTGTAAGCGTACGGTTTCAGGTTCTTTTAACTCTCCTATTCGGAGTACTTTTCACCTTTCCCTCACGGTACTAGTTCACTATCGGTCTCTAAGGAGTATTTAGCCTTGGCGGATGGTGCCGCCGGGTTCAGAGGGGATTTCACCGGTCCCCACTTACTCAGGATACTGTTAGATGCTTTACTCATACTTGTACAGGGCTATCACCTTCTATGGCTGCACTTTCCAGAGCATTCTAATTCGATTCAGCATCACGTTACAGTCCTACAACCCCGAATTTGCCGAAACAATTTCGGTTTGGGCTCTTCCGCGTTCGCTCGCCACTACTTGCGGAATCATTGTTATTTTCTCTTCCTACAGGTACTTAGATGTTTCAGTTCCCTGCGTTCGCCTCCTTTCGGATACCCTTGCGGGTGGGTTTCCCCATTCGGAAATCTACGGATCAACGCCTGCGTGCGGCTTCCCGTAGCTTATCGCAGCTTACCACGTCCTTCATCGCCTCTTAGAGCCTAGGCATCCCCCGTACGCTCTTGCTTACTTTCATGATGTTTTCGCGCAATGATGAACTTATTTACCTTCCTTCTGTCAAAGAACATTTGCTTGGATAGGGCTTTTAAAAGGACTCCTTGTAAGTTCGCAAGGCTTTTAAAAGACTATCTTGAGCAGTGTGGTTTTGCTTTTTGTAAAGAAAAACCTATTGGGAGTACACTTGACACGTTTGTCAAGGACTGTTTGATGTCTATCTGATGACGATTTTGTCATGCATAAAGAGTGGAGAATATCGGAGTCGAACCGATGACCTCCTGCTTGCAAAGCAGGCGCTCTAGCCAGCTGAGCTAATTCCCCTTGGGAAAGGAACTGGCTCGGAGATATTGCCGTTGAAAAGGCTTTATCTCTTGACAGGTTAGAACTGAGTAGGTCTGCGCAGAGTCGAACTGCGGACCTCTACATTATCAGTGTAGCGCTCTAACCATCTGAGCTACAGACCTCTTTGTAGTTCCTTCTTGAATCAAGATAAAGATGTCAAAGAAATACGTTTGATGTATTTGAATGCAGGGGAAGGACAATCACAGACTCGGTAACTTAACAAGCTCCAGAAAGGAGGTGT
>NZ_AUGI01000081.1 GCF_000422585.1 Hugenholtzia roseola DSM 9546 | reverse complement strand
TCCGATAAAAAACCTTCCAAGATGCCAAAATTTGCCTTATGGCGCAGCATCTTTTTCATTGCCCAATCAAAACGAATTAGTTTTTTGCTCATGGTTTTGTAGTTAAAAGCTTTTTGGCAAAGATAAGCAAAACCAGCGAAAAAGACTTGTCAGATTCAGAATTAACCACTTTTTGAAAACTATTAGCTCTGAAATACGCTATTTTGAGGTGGATACTACCCCATTTATTTTGAGTTTGACCACTTCCAAACTTTCGAGTCCTTCATTATCAACCACTTTTACTGCGATTTTGTGTTCGCCTGCTTTAAATAAATAGGTTTGTTTGCCTGCTTTATCAAGTAAGATTTCGGGTATAAAATTCGGCTCTTGGTAGGCAAAATCCCAAGCATAAAATTCAATTCCTGCATCACTTTGCCCTGCTGCTGCAAATTCAATTTTTCGCGACCCTTTCGCTTCCCCTAAATCTTTGACTTCTACTTTTAAAGTCGGTTTTTTGGCAATCGGCACAATCTCCTCCACTGTTACCAATTTGATGATAACATTTTCCTCGTTTTTCAATCTGGCTACTTCCTGAATCGCACCTCTGCCAAAAGAAAACGCAATGATAAAGCCAACAGGTTTATTTTCTGTTTTATTTTTTTCGTAATTTGTTTTATCGTATCTTTCACAAGCCGATTTAAAATTGTCTATGACATTTCGCCCAACATTATCGCTACGTTTTACTTGGATAGGCTGATTTTCTCTTGTTCTGCCATCAAGCCCTAAATCGCCGCGCTGTTTGGCGTTGGAAATGCCATCAAACTGCCCCACTATCCAAGTTTCAAACTCAAAGGCATCTTTGTAACGCAAAGTGTCATAATCGTACTTGTGTAACTGCACCGTAAAGGGTCTTGAAAACAAACTTTGTTGTTTATTTAACCTAAATTCTGTAACTTTTATCGCCTGCACACTTTGGTCTATTCCTACCCAATTCCGATTGAGTTTGTCGGCTACGGCTACCGTTGTGCCGCCCCCCACAAAGCAGTCCAAAATGGTATCTCCTTCGTTACTTGCCAAGTTGATTACTCTTTCTAAAATTGCCTCTGGTTTTTGTGTAGGATAGCCTATCCGCTCTTTTTTGTCCGCAGGTTGTAACATTGAAATTCGCCAAACATCATCTACTGTTCTTTCGTCTGTTTCAATGTACTGCACTTTTCCATTTTCATCTTTGGCATTAACTATTTTAGAAGTTTCTTTATCCCAAACTCTTTTTATTTGCTTGATTTTTTCATCTCTTTTTTCTTTGATTTTATTAAAAGTAAATTTCTTACTTTTAGCATACCAATAAATAATATCGTGGTTTGCCGCAAGTTTATTGATATTTCCTTGAAATTTGTTATAGTAATACCATATAATTTCATTTACATAATTATTATTTCCAAAAATTTTATCCAAAATATAGACTCTGATATAGGCGTTTGCATGCCAATCGCAATGCACGAAAATAGAACCTGTAGGTTTCAAAATTCGGTGCATTTCTTGTATTCGCTCTTTGAGCCAAGCAATATAATGGTCTATGCCTCCCGAAAATCGGTCTTCAAAGCTGCGCACCTCGCCTGTATCTCCCCAAATGATTTCATAGGTTCGGTTTGAGAAAAAAGGGGGGTCTATGTAGATTAAATCCACTGTTTCGCTTTCTATCGTTTTCAAGACTTCCAAACAGTCGCCTAAAATCAGTTTGTTTATTGTCATTTTATTTTTCCTTTTTTCGGTACATTCCCTGCAAGTTACACCTTTTTTCAGAAGGACACAAATTTTTCTTTCCTTCTTTTGTAGTTAAAATTTGTAAGGGTGTTTTTGGAAAGGGTTAAATTTAAGACTGATAGTAAAAAATAAATATAAAAACCAAACTATAAATAAGCACCTTAGTCGCTTTTTATTTTCGCTAATTTTCAGTTACTGAAATAATGTTGTTATTAGTTTTTATTTTTCAGTTCTGCACGTAGTTGTTCTATTTGCTCAACTGTTAAGCCTGTTATTTTGGCAATGAACTTGTTAGCAGCACCTTCTAAAAT
>NZ_AUGI01000080.1 GCF_000422585.1 Hugenholtzia roseola DSM 9546 | reverse complement strand
TAAAGCTAAAAAAACAAAACCTCGCCGACGGTTTCAAAAAAAGACCCTTAGATGTTTTTAGCGTCTAAGGGTCTTTTTGTTTTCGGCGGTATAAAAAGGCAAACAAAAAATTAGGGTTTGAAGCGCGAAGCTGGAGCTTCGCGCTACAGAAAAAACTTCGCCGACGGCTAACAGCCTTGTCGACGGTTTGAAGATTTTGGTAGGAAAAAAGTTTTAAATCCACTTCATAGAAAAATCTATCAGCGTCTTGACTTCATTTTTATAGGGCGGATACATCAGTTGGGCAGCACTAAAGCGAGTAGGTTGTTTCAAAACGGCTCTTTGGTTCGAAAATTCCAGAAATCCGAAATAGCCGTGTGCCTTCCCGATACCGCTTTGATTTACGCCTCCAAAGGGGAGTTCGTGCTGAAAGTAATGCACAAGGGTATCATTGATGCAAGTTCCGCCTGCTGAGGTTTGTGCTAAAATTTGGTCTACATTTTTGCCGTTTTGCGAAAATATATAAAGAGCAAGGGGCTTATCTTTGCTTTGGATAAGAGAGATGGCATCTTCCAAGTTTTTGTAGCGCAAAATGGGCAGCACGGGACCAAAAATTTCCTCCTTCATAATTTCGCTATCAGGCTTTACCTCCGAAAGTACAGTGGGCGCAATGTAGCGGTCTTCGAGTGCCATCGTGCCACCAATCCTAACGAGTGCGCCTTCGCCTTTTGCTTTTCCGATAAGGGTTGCCAAGCGGTTGCAATGTTTTTCGCTGATGATGCGTGCAAAGTCGGGCGATTGCAGCCTTTCTTGTGGCGTTTCACCATAGAACTTTTGTATTTGTGCTAAAAGTAGTTCTATAAAAAGTTCTTCTTTTTCTTCTTGTACCAAAATATAATCGGGTGCGATACAAGTTTGTCCTGCGTTGGTGAATTTGCCCCAAGCGATTTTTTTGGCAGCTTCTTCCAAATTTGCGGTTTCGTCTATGATGGTAGGCGATTTTCCGCCCAATTCGAGGGTTACCGAAGTTAGGTTTTTGGCTGCTGCCTGCATCACGATTTTCCCTACCTGCGTGCTGCCTGTAAAAAAGATGTGGTCGAAGGGTTTTTCTAATAGGTATTTCGAGACTTCGGTATCACCTTCTACTAAGGCGATTTCATCTTCGGGGAACATTTCGGCTATCATCTCTGCCATCAAACGCGCCGTATGGGGGGCAAATTCAGAAGGTTTTAAGATGGCACAATTTCCTGCTGCGATTGCCGAAACCAATGGGGCAAAGGTAATATTAAAAGGATAGTTCCAAGATGCAATTATCAAACAAACGCCTTTCGCTTCAGGCAGCACGTATGAACTTGAACCTAAAAGAGCCGTTGGTGTGCCTACGCTTTGTGGTTTGAGCCAATTTTCTAAGTTTGCGATAGCATACTTAATTTCATTAAGGGTAGGATAAATTTCGGATAAGTTGACCTCGGCAGAGGGCTTGCGAAAGTCCGCAAATAGTGCATCTTGTATCGCTTCTTTGTATTTAAAAATGGTATCTTGTAATTTTTTCAATTTCCGAATCCGCGATTTGGCACTGCTCTGCGAAATTGCCCAACGGTTTTTCTGCTGTAAGGCAAAAAGATAATCAATTCTACGGGTAGCATCTTGCACCTGTGCAGGAGAAAATTCTACGTTTGCAGTGGTATTTGACATAAAGCGTATAGAATAAAAAAGATAAAAAAGAGTATAATTTGCGTAAGCGTATCGGGAAATGATTTTCTATCCCCAAATATACGCTTTTTGTCGAGAAAAGGCTACAAAATCGGTAGGCAGGGGGGATTTTTTTGCTCTGCTGTGGTAAAACTTATTTTTTGTGTGAAAGTATTAAAATAGAGTTTATGAACGGAATTTTGTTATCTTTGCGTTGTTTTACGCTTTTATTTTTCTAACATGTACAATTCCTTGATAATCAGCGAGTTACAAAAAGACGAAAAGCAGTTTCGTGCCTTAACTTCTTTGCTTCCCGAAGAGTTTGAGGTGTTGTTGAGCAAGTTTGAGTCTGCGTTTGAGGATTATATTGCCAAATACAAGCTCGATGGGACACCTCGCTACAACAAATATAGTCCAAGAGCGACAAAAATATTGGGTAGCTGTGCCGAAAAGCTT
>NZ_AUGI01000079.1 GCF_000422585.1 Hugenholtzia roseola DSM 9546 | reverse complement strand
CTTTGTTTGCAGGGCTGCTTTTGTAGTAGCTTTCTTGGGCGGTTCGAAGTTTTTGCGCTGCTAAAATCAAGTTTTGATACCTAATTTTATAGCCATGCAATTCTTCTATTTGGGCGATTGCTTGATTTTGTTGCGTTTCATTTCCTTCGAAAAGCGCATCTATCAAGCCTTGCACGACGAGGTTCATGAAGTTTGATTTAAAGGGTGATAAAATTGGAAATTTGGCTAAGGATTGCAGGGTTTTGAAGGGTTTTTTGAACACGCTCAAAATCGGCATCAGGGTCTAAAAAGGGCGTAATTGCGTCTGACAACGCCCTGCTACGTGTGAATTTTTCGTTAATCATAAAATAATTTTTGAAGGATTTGGAATTACCTGCGCCTTTTGGCAAGCAGACGAAAGAGTTTGTAAAGTGGCAAATAGACGGCTAAAAATGCCGTTAGAAAAATCGGCGCGACTACGCCGATTTTGAGGAGGGCAAAAACTATGAACATGTGGTAAAGGGTGAAATGAAGGATTTGAGTTAAAAGAGTTTATGCTGGTTTGCTGCCGCTTTTATTGCACTTGGCTTTTCGCTGCGAAAATTTTTGCGGCTAAAAGCTGCGTCTGGATTCGAGGGCTTCTTTGGTGGTGGCAATTCGACGGGATTTTCCTCGTCGATTTGGTAGAGGTCGTAAAACGGAACATGCATGCCTCTTTTTCGGGCTACTACGGTTTTACTATGATTTTCCCATTTACCCATCGATACAAGGGTGCTTTTTGACCCTAAGCCTTCGGGCATTTCACGCAAGCCATAAGTGGGTAGGTTATCCATGCGATTCTTCAATTTCGTGCAATATCTTATCGATTATTGCAAATAGTAAATCGTGAACTTTTTTATTAGTAGTCCTGACAATTATTTCAAATTGGTTTTTAGGCGGGAGTATGGCTGCTTTCAACCTAAGCGTATTGACTGAATAGACCTCGCCGTTATCAAACACAACTTGCCACAATCCCATAACTTCTGGGTCTTTGAGCCATTGGAGCATGTAGTCATGCTCGTAATTGGTCGGATAATCGATGTTTGCTTCGCCAAACAAAATTAGATGCTGCGGTAAGCCGTCTATATCTTCGAAAGGGTGTCTTAAAAAAGTAAAATTGGCGAAGTAGTCAGGCTTAAAATAGCCCTCTACTGTCGCGAACGATTCGGTAGTTTTTGATAACTTGTTTTTTGACATGGTTTTGAAGGATTTAAAATTTTGAAGGATTTGGTAAAAATATTAAGCATTTAGGCGATTTACTCGGCGGCTTTTTCGGGCTGCCTTATTTTTTGCCCTGCGCTTTTTGAGTTGGATTCGCTGACTTACCGAAAGGCTGCGTTTGCGAAAGGGAGTCATATAATACAAGAAATGAGGTATGTTTAGGCGTTTCATAGGGCTTCGGTTGAAAGGCTTGTGGGTTGTAAGGCATTTTTTGCTTCGTTGATAAGCAGGTCGTTAGCTCTCATGCGAAGGTAAGATGCGAGGGACAAGGTAGGTATAGGCGTTTCGGCAATCGCCTCGACCAATGCCTTGTGTCCCGTCTGAAAATACTTCAATTCTTCGTCGCTCAAAACGAGGCGAACTGTAAAGAAGTGCGGTCGTGCTGGTTTTCGTTTTTTTTGGGGCATAACTTTTATAGGTTGAAAGCGTTAAAGGTATTATCTTTGCAAACCGTTTGTTTTGTTTGCAAGGATTACACTGCAAACATAGGGAGATATTTTTTCCCACGCAAATTTATTTTCTCTTTTTTGAGAAAATTTTTTTGCTCAAAATCTTAAAACCTTGAAAATCAAATAGTTATGATAGGAAAAAAAATCAGAGAGCTTTGTGAAAAATCGCCTTATTCCCAAAGAGAACTTGCCAAAAGGCTAAATATAAGCCCTCCAACGCTTAGGCGTTTGTTCGAAATGGAACAGCCAGATATCAACTTATCACTATTGCAGGAGATTAGCTTTGTCTTAAATGTTCCTCTTTCTGAATTTGCCGAAGATTTGGGAGTTATGCAAGTGGTTCAAAAAATTGATAAAGAAAAAAATGACCCATCAGGGAAAGAAAAAGACCCAAAGGAAAATGAGCTATTGCAAAAAATACAATCCTTAGAAACGGAAATTAAGCGGTTACAAGACGCGCTTTTTCAATCCCAGCAAGAAACAATAAGCATTTTAAAAAAAAT
>NZ_AUGI01000078.1 GCF_000422585.1 Hugenholtzia roseola DSM 9546 | reverse complement strand
TTTTTCCAAAAAAAGCCAATTTTTTTTCGGCTTTGTTTTTTGAAAAAGTCCGTCTTTTTCAATATATTTGCTTTTTAAACCAAAAGCTATTTTTTTTAGAAAAAGCTAATTCTTTTACAAAAATTATATTTATGGCGCGTTCCAAATTCTACCCACACGAATCGACTTTATTTCAATATAGGTTGAAATATGCCGATTTGCCCACACACATACAAGCGGATATAGACGCTTGGAAAGCCGCAAAAGAAAAGAAAGGCTACCATGCCGAATATGTACCGACAAGCGAAGCCATTGCGAATAAAATCGAGGCTTTTCAAAATTTCGCCAAAAGTCAGATTTTGCCCCCTCAATCCGTAGAAACATCAGAGCCTACCCCTGCACAGGAAGAAGCCGAAATATTGAATACAGAAAGCGTATCCAATATTAGCAGTAGCGAAGTGGATATAACTACCCCAAATTATAGCCTTTTGGAAGCCAAAATAGATACCCTTTACAAATATGCAGGCGTAGAGGTGAGCTATAACGATTTGGTTAAATTCGGAATACCGGGACTGTTTTCAGAATTTGAAAAGTACGGCGGATATAAGGGGAAGTATTATAGCCTGATTAGAATTGCACGCTATCCAAAATTTATGTATAAAATAGTTACTAACCCCTAATTATTTCTTTATGTTTCAAGATTTGATTTTTAAACAGATAGGCGCACAGTTTGCGTCTGCATTGCGCAAATTGGAGCAGGAAAAGGGCGTGAATTTCAAATTTACCCTTCAAAATGCCGTTTTTTTGAGCCACACAAACGAGGAGGTGAAAGATGTAGTGCTATCTATTTGGCAGCACCATCAGGGCAAAGATTACTGTGTTTCTGAAATGTCCGCTTCGGAATATATCGGCGTAGCCTTGCAAGATGATAAGTTGGTTAGGCAGGCAGTCGAGATGCTCAATATTGATTTGGGCGAGGTTTTGAATTCTTTTTTTGCGGACATGGAAAACGAAAGGGGCGCAAATGTTTTTTTGCTACTTACCCAGCAGGCAGTAGAAGGCAAAAAAAATAAAGTTTCTATCTTAAATTTTGTGGCAGATAACGCGATTTTCAAACAAATTAGGCTATGATTTCAGAATTAGACCAAGCCCTAAGCCGTTTGATAGCGCAGTACGGCGTAGTCAAAACGGCTAATATCTTGTCGAATCTTGCCGAAAAATTGCACCATTTCGAGGGCAAAACAAACCTCGAAAGTGTGCAGCAGGCAGTCATTTCTGAAATATGTGCTTATTTTGAAATTACCGAAAAGGAATTTTTTGAGAGCCGAAAGCATCTTTTTTCTGATGCAAGGGCGTTGGCTATGTTTTTTTTGGCAGATTACATGTCCATGCGCGAAATAGCCCACTTTTTCAAACGCGATTTAGCTTTTTGCCAAAAAAGGCTATCGGAAATTACATTTTTATTAAAAAACAAGACCGCAAATTTTCAAATTCTCAATTGCTATGATAGAATCAAGCAACAACTCTACTGTATTTCCGCAACCAGACAAAACACCGCCCCCGACAGGGATTGCTGATTTTTCGAGCCTTTTGATAGAGGAAAGCCCTTTGCAGGAGGAAATAATCGAGCGCGATTTTGGAGGCGAACAGCAGCAGCAGACAAATCAGGAACAAGCCGACATTGAAGTGCCTGAATTTACGCCAAGCCCCGAAGCCTCACCCCAAGAGCCTTTTAATGCCAAGTTAGGCGAAATTTCGGCTAAAACTTTGGTAGGATTGGGCGAAAAGTTCTTGCCCAAAATTGCGCACCACTTTTCAAAAATCGACGAAGGCAAAATTGCAGCCTTTCCACTTGCGGAAGGCACAATGGAGCGCGTGAGAGCCTTAAACCAAAGCAATTTGGAGTTATTGCAAGAGGAATTGGAAGATACCATGCCACTTTTAGAAGCCCCCCTAAAAGAGGTCATGAAGGCTAAACAGTGGAATGTATCGCCCGAATTTATGTTGGCAATGGTTTGCATGTTCGTATTGGGCGGACTTGCTTTGAAAATAATCGAGATTCGCACGCAAAACGCGTTATTCCTTTCCGAAATCAAAAAAAGCATCGAGGAAAGAGAGAAGAAAGACGAAAAGCCTAAAAAAGACAAATCGGACAAAGAACCCGAAAAACAACCCGAAAAGTAATGAGAGAACCCATGCTAATGGTGGTAGCAGGCGCGAAAGGGGTCGGCAAAACCTACACTTCGCTGAAAGAAATTGCTTTGTATCAAAAAAAGCATCAAAAAAAAGTGCTTATTTTTGACACAAATTACCCCTATGAAAGCTCTTATCAGGGCTTCAAATCGGTAGCGATTGAGAATTTGCCTTATTTATTGAAGCCAGAGGTTAGGAG
>NZ_AUGI01000077.1 GCF_000422585.1 Hugenholtzia roseola DSM 9546 | reverse complement strand
TTTTTTTTGCTGCCATAAAAAAAAGTAAAAAGTTAGAAAAAAATTAAAAAGAAAAACTACATTTTCTTAAAAGCCTTTTTGAGTGCCTGTGAGCGGCTTAGGCTTTTGTCGTCTTTTTGCAGTTGGTCGGCGATTTTATTCACCTTCTTCATTCGACTTGCTGCTGCGCTTCGGGCTGCACTGCTCATTTTTCGCTTTGCCATAAAAAAAAGTTATTTTTTTTGAAGATAAAAAATTAGTACGCCTACACTTATCAGGGCAAGGGTTGCCCACAACACGCGCAAACTGTTTTTTTTTGCTGCTGCTCTTGGTGAAATTCCGAAAATACCTCCGTAAAACTTTGCAAGCGATTCTCCCACCCTTTGCCGTATTTGTCGTAATTTTCCATCAAAGGGTATCTTGCTGCTGCTTTTGCGATTAGGCTTTTGAAAAGTTCATCTTGATTCAGCGCGTTGAAAGCCGTTGCGGTTTGATTGCCCACAAAGCCGTCGACGGCAATTTTGGGTTTATAGCTTGGCTTGATTTGGTTGTAATGGGCTTGAAAGTCTTGGATAGCACCCCTTCCACCGCCCCAAAACTGCTCGGTAAAAAAGACGGCGATTCTGCCATCTACAAAGCGTTCCGCACCGCTATTGTCCCAAAACCACTTTGCTATGGCTTTATGTTCATTTTCGGTCATGTTCCGAAAACGCCTTGCCAAATCGTTTTGCGGCACGCCCAAAACACGAGGCGCAAGGGAATTATAGGTTTGTTCGGTAATTCCCAAATTTGTATAAAATTTCTCGCCCTCCAATTTTACGACATGGTTCAACTTTGAGCCTTCCCAAATGAAAGCAAATCGATACCATCTTTCAAAATATGCGCTATGCTTCATTGTTTTGGTGCATTTTGAGGTAAGAAATAAGTAAATCTACGCGCTGGATAGCTAAGGGGCTATCCTTCAAAACTTTTGTAAGGGCATAAACCGCATCAATTTTGCCAAAGCCCAAAGCCAAATAGACCCTTAAAGCCTGCAAATCGACTTCCGTTTCCGAAGCACTATTGAAATAGTAGTGCATAAATTCATGCAAAAGCATAAACATACGGATAGGAACGGTATAAGCCCTAAATTTTTCGGCATTTAGTTCGATATCACCATTAAGGCGATTTACCCTTGCTGGTGTATCTAAGGGCGTTTCTTCCCACTTTTTGCCCTTTTTCGTGCGTGAAACAATTTGAGAAAGGTAGCCAATTTTGAAACGCTCATCATCGGAATAGTAGCTATCGCCCACAGGTAGGGTTGTGGCTAAAATCGCGAACTTTTTGGCAAATGCTACAAAATCTTCAATTTCAGAGGGCAGGAAAACCGCTTGGGTTTTTAACTGTTCCTCGTTCAAAATTCTAAATTGTTTATCCGCTTCGATTTGCAAAATCGTTTCTTCGCTGGGCAACACAGGCAGCGGAAAGCCCAAACGCCCTTGCCCAACGCGCTCAAAATAAACCGTTCCATTTTTGTCGATGCCCCTAATTGTGCCTTCTTCTTCCATGAAAACATAGACCACCAAAGGCATCAAAAAAGTTACTACTTGTTTTTTGACAAACTCCATACGCTAAAAGCTAATAGTACAAAAATGATTAAGATAAGCGCAATTCCGACCACAGGCTCCATGCCTAATACTTTGGGTTTCTTTTTTTCCTTCGGAAAGATATTTGCGCCTGCTGCATTTTGCGACACATTCGCATTTTGTCCCTGCTGCGCCCAAATTTGCTCCTGCTGCGAAGTAGGCTTGGTAAGTTGCTGAATTACTTGGGCAGAATTAGCAAGGGTAGTCAAAACGCCGCCGACGTTGAGTTTTACTTTGTCCTTGTCGATTTTGCCGTTTTGGTCGAGGTGAGATTGCACCAAATTAACATTTGGATTTTTCACCTGCACAGGTGCAACGTTTGTAGGCGTTAGGCTAATGGGTCGCATAGTCATCATGGGTTGTGATTTCGCCCAACTGCCATCAGTACCCCAATCTTCGCCATAGGATTGCATGCCCTGCTCTAATACCACCGCTTCCAAATCGGCTTTGTGAATCAGGATATTATCGAGGGTAGGTGCAATGTCGTTATCTCTAAAAAAGCCTTCCGCAATAGGGGCGTAGAACCAAATCGTAGCCTCCCTTTTTTCAGGCGTTAGCCTGCCAAAAGCCTCCATGCCTAAAATTACTTCGGCTACATTGTTGGCGAACAGTTCCTCGTCGACAGGCTCGAAGAACCTATCGACGGGGTTTGCGTCGTAATTTTCTAAGATGCACACGCCTTGCGGTTGGTCTGGTTTTTTCCACATAATCTCTAACTACTTGGTTTTTTTCTTGGTGAAATAGTAGATAGCAAATCCTATCAAGATTAAGAGCAAAAGCCCAAGCCCGCCCCACAAAAGCCAATTTGTTTTTTTGGGCAATTCTTTTAGCTTTTTCTTTTCGCCAGTTTCAGGGTCTGTCAAAACCAATTCCCCATCTTCGCCCACTTCAAACGCCCAATCTTGATATTCTTCGGGGATTTCGTCTTGATAATCCGCAGGCAGGTCCTCAAATGTGATGACTTCTTCTGGGATTTGAGGCTCTGGAATAAAGTCGGGTTCTTTCGGGACTGTCGGCGTTGGGGTTGTTGGGGTTGTTGGCGTTGTGGGTTTGGTCGGATTTGCAGGGG
>NZ_AUGI01000076.1 GCF_000422585.1 Hugenholtzia roseola DSM 9546 | reverse complement strand
CACAATCCGCAAGTTACTTATGTGTGGAATGATTTGACAAATGGTATAAATAACATTGCCAATACCCCAACTTTACAGGTAGGAAATTTTGGCACAACTACACAATATCAAGTTATCATAAATGACGGTTCGCAACCCAATAATTGCGAAAGTACAGACTTGATTACGGTAGAATTTTATACCAATCCGATTGCCGAAATTACCTTTAACGGTGGGCAGGTTACCGACATTGCCTTTTGCGACGTACAAGGTGCGCAAACTTTCAGCGGAGCGCACCCTTCACATGGCGCAAATATCCAATACGAGTGGCGCAATCTGAACACAAACCAAGTAACCTTGGGCGCAACCCTAAACGCCGCCAACTTCTCCTCTACGGTTACTTACGAGTTGAAAGTTATTGATGCGAGCCAGCCGACCCAATGTTTCCGTACCGACCAAGTTACGGTTACTTTCTACCCACAACCCATTACACAAATCAAACACAACAACGTAGCCAAGACCGAAGAGCAGTTTTGTAATAGCGACGGCGCACAAACCCTGAACGCCACAGATGCTTCTCATACCGCTCCTTTCTTCTCTTATGAATGGTTTGATGTAACCAACGGTGTGAATTTGGGTAACACCCCTACTATCCAAGCCAATAATTTTGCCCCCAACGGCGGCGCACCCGTTACAACGATTTATCGCGTTAATATCACCGATAGTCGCGCCAATTGTGTCAATACGGCAGAAATAGAAATTACTTTCTATTCCGAACCATTAGTAGATGGTCAGATTACGGCTTCGCAAGACGAATTTTGTGAAGGGGGTACGATTGATTTAAACATTGCCGATACCGAAGGTGATGTTTCCTACCGCCTCATACAAGCAATCCAAAATGGCACTTCTGCCCCTACCACTTCTACCATAGGAACGCAAATGGGCAATGGCACAACCCTAACCTTTGCAGGGCTGCCCCTAACAACAACCCTAAGCACAGGCATTACAACCTATACCTACACCGTAGAAGCCACACGCACCCTCCCCAACGGCGAAACTTGCGTGCAAATGCTCACCGACGAGGCACAAGTTCGCGTCTATCCCAAGCCTACCGTAACGCTAAACGGAAATGCTACAATTTGTGTGGGCGAAACGGCAAATGTAAGTTTTGTCTTGACAGGGAATTTCCCGATGCAACTTTCTTACTCGGTTACGGATACCTTTGGTATTACGACCGTAGTGAATGAAACCATCGGGGTAGCCACTACACAAAGTCCGCAGACCTTTGTCATCAATACAGGCAGCGGCATTTATCAGGCTCTAAGCCTACAAGATGCCTATTGTACTGGCGATATACCCAACACTATCATTACGGTTAATGCCATTTACCCGCCTGTTATGACCCTTAGCGCGGACGATTTGGAAATTTGTGCAGGCGAAACAACTACCTTCACCGCCACAGGCGCAACCAACGACCCTAATGCGCAAATTCGCTACATCTTCTATATCAATGGTTTGCCACTACAAGATGGAACGCTCGATACTTACACACCTGCTCCTAATACTTTGCAAAATGGTGATGTTATCAAAGTAGTAGGTTATGTCGTAGGCGATAACAACCCTTGCGCAGGCACAAGCAACGAAATCGTCCTCACTGTCAATCCGAATCCTACGGTTGATATCGGCGTAGATAGGTTTAAATGTGTAGGCGATACGGCAATTATCGTTGCGACCCTGCCCGAACCTACTAATTTTATCTACGATTGGCGCAAATATGATTTTGATAATGATATTTGGGCGCAAGTAGGAAATGGCAATGATACCCTTTTTGCCTTAGATACAGGTTGGTATAAAGTTCGTTTGCAAAATGTTACAACAGGTTGCGAAGGCTTTTCTAATGCCGTCTTTATCTATGATTACGATACCTTAAAGGTAGATTTAGGACAAGACCGTCGCGTTTGCGACCCTTCGGATTTGCCTTTCCGTTTGGTAGCTGCCGACCTTTCGCACCCCAATAGCGTCGTCTATGAGTGGTACGAAACAGGCGACAATACCATTTTGGGTACAGATTCTACCTATGACGCGCCACAAGAAGGCTTCTATTCCGTCATTGTCAAAGACCTTGTGCGCGGCTGCGAAGTGCGCGATACGGTCAGAATCCAACTCAAACCCGACCCCGATTTTGAACTTTTGGAAGAACAAAATCAAGACTGTGCGGACGAAAAAAGGCTCTATATCGAGGCGACCAATATCGAAAATATGCTCATCTCTTGGACTTTTTCAGGAATCGGAACAGGTATTGTTTCTGTATCAAACGATAATTTAAGTGCCATTGTCAATCAAGCTGGCACTTATACCGTAACCGTTAGCGACACCACTTTTGGCGTAATTTGTACCTTATCAAAAAGTATAAATGTGAACATTCGCCCACGCCTAAACGTAGCGGGCGCAACCCTACCCAACGACGAAATCGTCGCCTGTCAAACCGATACGCTTCGTTTTGATGCCTTCAATTTCACCCATGAGCCTGACTATGAATACCTTTGGCGCAATTTAGCCACAGCAGAAGTGGTATCTGATAATTCAAACGTTGAAATTGTTTTTGAAGATAGCTATACGCCCACACGCTTCGAAATTCAGGTTACCGACGCGGCAGGTTGTCAGGTGCGCGATACAATTACCGTCCGTTTCGAGCGGCAGTCGCAAGTGGAAATTTTGGAAAC
>NZ_AUGI01000075.1 GCF_000422585.1 Hugenholtzia roseola DSM 9546 | reverse complement strand
AAAAAAAAAGAGTTTAGACTGAAAAAGAGAAAAAATAGTCATATTCCGCGTTAAACAAAATTGGGCATTTTTTGCAAAATTGCTATCTTTGCCTACTGAAAAAAAGAAAGTTGCTTATATTTTGGAGCTTTTTTGGTACAAAAAAAATCAAACATTAGACAGTATGAGTACAGAGTACAAAACTTTCATGGTGGTCACTTTGAATCACAAAGGAGGTGTTGGTAAAACAACAACGGCGTATAATTTAGGTCATGCTTTGGCGCGAATGGGCTATAAAACGCTCCTTCTTGACCTCGACCCGCAGGCTAATATGACGGCTGTTTGTGGGGTAGAAATTTCAGAGGGACAAAAAACGCTTTATAACGTCTTGATAGACAAAGACTTAGAAAAGCTGCCTTTGATTTCTCTTCGGGAAAACTTAGATTTGCTTCCTTCTGAATTAAGATGCACCGAAGCAGAATTGCGTTTGCAATCCGATAGCATTTCTGGAAATTATGCTTTAAAAACGGCGTTGGAAAAAGTGCAAGACCACTATCAATTTGTGATAATGGATTGTCCGCCGAGTTTAGGTGCGCTTACTTTAAATGCACTGGTAGCGGGAACGCATTTATTGGTAACTGTGCAGGCAAGTTATTTGGCAATTAAGGGACTTCAAACGCTTATCGAGGTGGTAGAACGGATTAAAAAGTTTCTCAATCCGCAGCTCCTGATGGGCGGCATGGTGCTTACACAGGTCAATCATACTGTTGTGCGAAAACATTTAGCCGACAGTTTGCGTGAATTGTATCAGGGGCATGTCTTTGAGGCAGTCATTCGGCAGAATGTAGCCCTTGAAGAGGCAGCTTTAAATCGGGAAGACATCTTTACCTACGCGCCTAAGTCGTCGGGGGCAGAGGATTACGCCGCCTTAGCCCAAGAGTTGCTCACGCGCTTTTAAAAGGCGATACCGCGCATCTATAAAGCAAACCCAATGGAGTTATGAGTAAAAAGAAATTTCAACAGAGTGCAGGCGCACAGGAGATTCGCCAAAAGGCACAGCATCAGACCCAACATCAGGCTCAAAATAGCCTTGTGCCAATGCGTCCGATTATCTTGGTCAAGCCCGAATGGAAGGCACTGTATCCTACGCCTTCGGCAGCGGAATTTGCCGCCTTGCGCCGCCAATTAGCACAGAAAGGATTTGAAGAGCCGCTCCTGCTTTGGCAGACGCGCGTGCGTGAGGTTTATATCTTGGTGGAAGGCTACGCCCAATACGAGGCGTTTTTGGATATAGACCAAAAGGAGGGTTTTGCGCATGAGCTTCGTTTTGAAGTCAAAGACTTTGAAGATGAAAATGCCGTCAAGCGTTTTATCATTCAACGCCTTTTGAGCCAGTTCGAACTCAACGAAGCCCAAGCTACTTATTTGAAAGGCAAAATGGGCTTAGTGCCGCGCAATCGCTTCGAGGCGCGATACCTGCTCTTTGCTGATGCCGTTGATAGACTCTCTTCCATCGAGCCGAATTTGCGCGAAAAAATATTTTCAGGGAAATGGCAGCGCACCACTTACGAGGTCATTCGCCTTGCTGCTTTGCTACCCGAAAAAATTGGCATCAAGCGCAAAAAGATTTTACAAAGGGCTACCTCTGCGGCAGAGGCTACCCGCCTTTTGGAATTTTAGTGTGTTTTGGGTACAATAAACTCAAAATTGTATTTCTAACTATTTGAAAAAAAGGCAGTTAGCTTATTTTTTTTCAAATGTTAATTTTCAAAACTTTTTTCGAAAAGAGGTCAGAAAAAAAATAGTCTAAAATGCTTGTAATCAAGTCTTTATCTTTACAAAATTGATTTTTTGTAAAGATAGTACCCTATTGCCTTTTTTTCTTAGCCAAAAAAGAGCGTGCAGATAAGATAAAAGTAGGCGATAAAGGCTTGTTTTTTTATTTTTGCAATCTTAACACATTGAAAACAAGATAATTAGGCTGCTTTTTTTTAAAAAGTTAATTTTTGTAATCTTTTTGAAAAGGGCAGTGTAAAAAAAGCATTTTAAAGTCTTGATTATCAGTATTATACAAAAACAAAAACACGAAAAATAGCAGAGTAAAAATTTTGCTTTGAATAAAAAAGTGCTTGTTGTTTAAAAAAGGAAATGCGACATTTTGCATCAATTTTCAACCTGCTATTTTATTCAAAATCCCGCAAATGTTTATTTGCGGAAAGGTGTTTTTTTAGAAAAGTGAGCAAAGTAAAGGGCAAAAAAAAACCTCGCAAAAGCGAGGTTTCAAAAGAAAATAAGGTGGGCGGCGACCTACTCTCCCACGGAATAGCGTAGTACCATCGGCGCAGCAGGGCTTAACGTCTCTGTTCGGAATGGGAAGAGGTGAACACCTGCGCTATAACCACCCTTACTTTCGTCAGACTCACAATTGAGTCTGCTATATTGAATGTTCTTATAGAATTTAACAGAGGGGAAGGTTCATCATTGCTCGAACTACATCTTGAAATTCAATCGAGTCATTAGTACTACTCGGCTCAATGTTTCTCAACACTTACACCTGTAGCCTATCAACGTGGTCATCTCCCACGACTCTCAAGGGAAATCTCATCTTGAAGTGGGTTTCACGCTTAGATGCTTTCAGCGTTTATCCCTTCCGAACATAGCTACTCGGCACTGCACCTGGCGGAACAACCGATACACCAGAGGTTCGTCCAACTCGGTCCTCTCGTACTAAAGTCAGATCTTCTCAAATTTCCTACGCCCGCATCAGATAGGGACCGAACTGTCTCACGACGTTCTGAACCCAGCTCGCGTGCCACTTTAATGGGCGAACAGCCCA
>NZ_AUGI01000074.1 GCF_000422585.1 Hugenholtzia roseola DSM 9546 | reverse complement strand
TTTTTTTAAGGTTAATTTTTGTAACCTTTTTTCAAAATTTGCAAAAAAATAGACAATAAAGCACTGAAAATAAGAAATTTACAATTACAGAATTGAAAAGTTGGCTCGAAAAAATAAAGCCTGCTTTATCGAGGCAAAATTTCGATTTTTATCGCCTCTTTTGCCCGCTGAAAGTTGGCTAACTGACTGCCGTTTGGGGCTTACTTTTGAGCTTAGTTTGGGGCTTACTTTTGGGGGCTTTTTTTGCCAAAAAAGAGGCTTCGAAAGGTAGGGAAAATGCACCAAAATAGAGAAGAAAAAAGACCGTTTTTGCCTTGTTATCGTCTTTTATTTCGTTCCGCTTGGCTCTGTTTGGGGTCATTTTTAAGACAAAAAGACGCGAAAAAGAGGGCAAAAGAGAAGCAAGATTTGGGCAAACTGCCTATCATTTTTTCTTAACATTGGACTGAAATAGATGCGATTTTTTCATTGTTTCTTAAAAATTTGTCAAAACCTACCTTTTCTTAGACTCCTACCTTTGCAGCAAAATTAGCGTTTTCAAACTTAACCCTTATTAGGTCTTATGCGATTCAAAAAGTACTTAGCCGCTTCACTTTTGGCTGCTGCCCTCTTGACTACAGGTTGTAAAGACGACAATGACGACACCAATCCTACGCCTAATCCCGACCCTACCGAACAGTTAGTAGAATTACAAGGCAATCTTTCTACCCAAACCTTAGACGCTTCGAAGAAATATTTGCTCAAAGGACAAGTTTTTGTACGTGCAGGACAAACCGTAACCATTCCCGCAGGAACGGTCATTTTTGGCGAAAAGCGCAGCCGCGCCACTTTGGTAGTAGATAAAGGCGGCAAGTTGGAAGTCTTGGGTACAAAAGACAAGCCCGTTGTGATGACCTCGGCACAAGCCGTAGGGGAGCGCGATAGAGGCGACTGGGGAGGTTTGGTAATTTTGGGAAATGCCCGCACCAATCAGCCTGACCCTGTCATCGAAGGCATCGAGCCGCCTGTTGTTTTTGGTGGCAACAACGATACCGACAATTCGGGTACTTATCAGTATTTGCGTGTAGAATATGCAGGCATCGAGCTTACGCCCAACAACGAAAGTAATTCTATTACTTTGGGTGGTGTAGGCAGTGGCACAACCTTCGAAAACGTACAAGTTTCTTTCGGCGGTGATGACGGTTTTGAGTGGTTTGGCGGCACCGTTAGTGCTAAAAATATCATCTCCCTTTCTACTTGGGACGACGACTTTGACTGCGATTACGGCTGGAGCGGAAACGTGCAGTTTGGCTTAGTGGTTCGCAATCCTTTCTTTGCAGACCAATCACAATCTAATGCCTTTGAGTGCGATAACGGTCCGAATGATAATGACGTGCAGCCTTACACCACAGGCACTTTTTCAAATATTACCGTCTTAGGACCGCGCAACAACACAGGTGGCAGCATCAATGGCAACAACGGACATAGCATGGATTTACGCCGCCGTACTTCGGTTTCTATCTTCAATAGCTTCTTTTCAGGTTTCCCTGTCGGTTTGCGCTTCAATACCGCTTCGGTACAGGCAAACTATGAGGCAGGCAATGGCGTTTTGGCAAACAACGTCATGGTTACGCCTAACAACAAATTCGCCGCAGGTGGAGGCGCAGATGTTGCCGTAGTAGAAGCCACTTGGCTTGCTTCTAACAGCGTCATAGATGGCACTATCGGCGATGATACCTACAATGCTTTAGGTATCAATCCTACCCTTTTCTTCGCCAAACACAGCGCGGCAAGCTACCCTTCAAACCCCAACTTTACCCTCACTTCGGGCGAGTTGGCTTCAGGTGCGAGCTTTGAAAATGCCAAATTTAGCGAAGCCAATCGCCAAGGCTTTTTCCAAACTGTGCCTTTCAAAGGTGCTTTTGGAGCAGAAGACTGGACAGACGGTTGGGCAGAATTTAATCCCCTCAACAAGGCTTATTAAGTCTTGGTCTTGAGCCGCAGGTTTTGATTGTTTCGATATGAATTTGACAAGCTAAATTTGACCCAAATTGCAATAAAAAGATGTGTAACTTGCCACAAAAAAGACAAGTTGCACATCTCTTTTTATTTTTTCAATTCTGATAACATAAAATCTTGATTTTCAAATACTTATCGCCTATTTTTTTTCACCTCTTTTCTAAAATGGTTTCAAAAATTAACATTAAAAAAAATACCACACAAAAAACTCAAAATCAGAATGTTAACGATACAAAAAGATAAAAAAAGCCTTCCAAATCTGAAAAGCCTATTGAGCTTGCTGATGCTCTTTTGTGGGCTATTGATAAGCTGCCAAAAACAAGCCGATTACACTGCACCATTGAGCCAAAGCGAGCAAGATTCGCTCAAATATAGGCTCATTCGCTACCTTGCTAAGATGCCCAAAAAGGCAACCCTTCAAAGCAAGTTTAGCCCCGAATTTGAAGACTATTATCGCGACCAAGCCTTCCAAGCCTTTCGCCTCGAAGCCTACCAAAAGGGCAAAGACGACACCTTGTTTTTATTGCTTTCGCGCCCTGCGCCAAGCCTATACGAAAAGCGTGTAGCCGTGGGCGTGAAGTGCAAATTTGAGGGTGCAAAACTAAGCCACTACGAGGAGGTCTTTCGCACTTGGAAAATGAAGCCCGAACTGTTGAAAGCGCGTGCCATTTTGCTCTTTGAAAAGATGTATTTAAGTGAAGACCTAAGCCCTTATTATCCTCAAAACTCGAAGGAGGAGTACATAGAATTTCCCGATGCCCAAACCTACTACGACAAAAGGGAGCGACTTTGGAAGAGTAAAGCCTCGATTCCTTTTGTAGAGGAATGAAAACTTTAAAAA
>NZ_AUGI01000073.1 GCF_000422585.1 Hugenholtzia roseola DSM 9546 | reverse complement strand
TATCAGGCAGAATACCGCCAAAGAACCTTTAATGCCCGCTACATTTCCTACCTCTATCCGGGTTTCTTCGACCCCAATGTAGGCGAAACCTTGCGCGATTTGCCCTTAGACCAAGTTTTTGCACCCGAAAACATCAGCAACGACAACGGTTTTGTCATAGAAGAAGGTACACGCCCCAGCGATAACTACACAGGAACGAACCTTTTGGCTGCAGCTTTTGTAGGCGGCAACCTTCCTTTGGGCAAATTAAACTTAGCAGGGGGCTTGCGTTTGGAATACAACGACCAAGAACTCAAAAGCCGCGACGATTTTTCGGAAGTAAGAGGCGGAAAAGCCGTCTTGAGTCCGCTCCCTTTTTTGAATGTTACTTATGATGTCAGTGCTAAAAGCTTAGTGCGTATGGCGTATTCGCGTACCGTCAATCGCCCAGATTTTCGGGAATTAGCTCCTTTTGTCTATTACAACTTCGAACTCGAATCGGGTGTGCGTGGCAATCCAGATTTAGACATTGCCCAAATTCACAACCTCGATACGCGATTTGAATTTTATCCCAACACAGGCGAAGTCATTAGCATTGGCGGCTTCTTTAAATACTTCCAAAATCCTATCGAATCTTTCCTACAAGTAACAACCGAGCAGCCTCAATTTACCTACCGCAATGCCCTTAATGCGCGTACTTTGGGCGTAGAAGTGGAAGTACGTAAAGCCTTTGCCGACCTTACCGCCGCTCCTATCTTGCGCAATATGTCTATCGTCTTCAATGGCTCACTTATCAATAGCCGCGTAGATATGGGCGCAAGTGCGACAGCACAAGACCGCGTCCGTCCTTTGCAAGGACAGTCGCCCTATGTCTTAAATACGGCACTTTACTACAAAGACGAAGCGAAAGGGCTTTCCATCAATGCCGCCTACAATATCATCGGGGCGCGTATTTTTGCCGTCGGCGATGTCAATTTTCCTACCATCTACGAGCGTCCGCGCCATGCCCTCGATTTGACCTTGATGAAGGAAACCAAAAGCGGCTTGAACTTCAAAATTGGTATCCAAGACCTACTCAATTTCAGATACCGCTTCTATCAGGATTCAAACTTAGATGCCAAAATCACCGACATCGACGACCCTATCTTTACTTTCCGCCGAGGAACGCAGTTTAATGTAGGCGTGAGCTATCGTTTGGCTAAAAAATAAGAAAAATAAGAAGCCCTAAAAACGCCTTAAAAGGATTGTGGGGCAGCACTACACCACTAAGCCAAAGCCAAAAAGACCGACAAGACTTTTACCTCTTGTCGGTCTTTGGTTTTAATATGCCCCTAAGCCTGTTTGAAAACCTGTCCAACAAGGTTCTGTACTTTCTTCTAAATTCTGTGCAGACCAAGCACAAGCCGTATAACCGCGCTCTATATTGTCAACAAAATTGGGCTTTTTGTCTGTTGAGGAAGTTGACTTTTCCGTACCCAACACCAATTTTTGCGCTGCTATGATAAGCTGCGATTTGGCAAGGCTCTCCATTTTGGATAGTTCGGGGAAAAGGGCGTTTATCTTTTGGTGTAAAAGCCGCTGACTTTCCTGATGCTTTTGATAGGCTTCTGCCGAAAGGTGCTTCGGCTCAAAAAAAGCCCCATCTTTTGTCGCGAGGGCTTTTTCCAAGTCGGCAGCATATTGGGCGCGTGCTTCGGGCGAAAGCGCGTCAAGCCAGTTTTGAAAGCCTTTTAGCAAATCTGCTTCTGCTTTGATGTAGGCGATAAAATCTTGATTTTGCGCCAATACTTCGGCACTTAATCCCAGATTCTGCACCACCTCTGCTTTGCCCAATCCTTGCTCGGCAAGCTCAGAGCTTTCTGTTTGGCAGGAAGCAAAGGCTAATAAAGCAGTTACTACAAGTACTTTTGATGAATGTAGCATAAAAAAAAGAAATTTAGTGAATAAAAGTCATTTTTCAATGACAATGCAAGAAAGCACTTTTTTTTGATAAAATAGGTTTAAAAAGCAAGTTTTAACAAAATTTAACATATTAAAATCTCTTTATATGTCCAAAAAAGGTTTTGTTTTGAAATTTTATACTATCTAAATGCCTCTCATTGAAAGGGCTTATCGCGGAAAGCCGTTGGCACGTGTTTTTGCATTTCTGTATTGATAAGTTCTTGATAACAAGATTATTAGCGCATTTTTTTTGTATGATTATTTTTTTGAACTTTTTTAAAAAAGTGGTCAGAAAAAAATAGTTTTAAAGTATTGATAATCAACATTTTAGAAATACATAATTGCTTTTTTGCCCCAAAATCTGCATTTGGCTAAAAGGTGCATTTTTTTGTAAGCGTAATATAAAAAGGGGCGGAAGCGTTGGCTCTTCATAATAGCGCGTTCTCCTTTTTGCTTTTAGGTTTCTTTACAAGGCAGTTTGGGGCGCAATTTTTCAAAACTAACCCCTTAAAAATCAGGATTTTAGAAATGCTACCGAAAAAAAATGAAGAAAAGTCGAAAAAAAACGGCTTTAAGATTTGGAGGTATTAAAAATGTTCGTACCTTTGCAGTCCCATTCGGATACGCCGAAAGCAAAAGCAACTACTTTTCCCTATCGCAAACAGTTTCGTACTGCCTAAAATAAAGACGCGAAAAAAAAAGTTGAAAAAAATGCTGCAAAAATTTGGTGGTTTAAAAAATTCGCCGTACCTTTGCAGTCGCTTTCAAATAAAGCACAATCCGACAAAATAAAGCGAACTTATTTCGCACCTCAAGGCTGCATAATTGATGCAGATTCGCCCTCTAAAAAGAGACGAACATTAAGAGCAACAGACCGCGTTCTACCGCTCACAATCCCACCCCCTTTACATTTTGGTTTCCTCTGGAACGAGTTTTTGAAAAAGTACCGCATATCGGGCTTTGAAAAAAAACTTAAAAAAACTTTGCCTTTTATTTGCAGGTTCAAAAAGAAGTCGTAACTTTGCCTTCCCAACGAATATGTAAAGCCAAGATAAAGGCACTTTTAAGCGGCAGTTACTTTTTTAGAAGTAATGCTAAGAGTTGGTTTCCAAATGTAAAACATTCAGGTTTTATACCTCTACTTACCTACTGCAAAAAGTATGCAGAAAAGGTAATGATGTTCTTTGAAATGCAGAAAGAGACAATCACAGCTTGTGAATAGATACGTCAATTCACAAACGGTAAATTAACGAGTCAGAGACATAATTATACTTTGTTTTTCAAAACAGAGTTCAAATTCTTTTACAACGGAGAGTTTGATCCTGGCTCAGGATGAACGCTAGCGGCAGGCCTAATACATGCAAGTCGAACGAAGTAGCAATACTTAGTGGCGCACGGGTGCGTAACGCGTATGCAACCTACCTTATATTGGGAAATAGCCCAGGGAAACTTGGATTAATGTCCCATAGCACTGCGAGATGGCATCATTTTGCAGTTAAAGCTCTGGCGATATAAGATGGGCATGCGTCTGATTAGTTTGTTGGTGAGGTAACGGCTCACCAAGACTACGATCAGTAGGGGGTCTGAGAGGATGATCCCCCACACTGGCACTGAGATACGGGCCAGACTCCTACGGGAGGCAGCAGTAGGGAATATTGGTCAATGGGCGAAAGCCTGA
>NZ_AUGI01000072.1 GCF_000422585.1 Hugenholtzia roseola DSM 9546 | reverse complement strand
TCGTCATCATTTTCGTCATCATTTTCGTCATCATTTTCGCGCCGTTTCCACAATTCCACTCGGCACGACATGCCATGTTCGTGGCACTCTTCGGAACAGGCTTTTTCGAAAGCGGCTTTTGCTTCTTCGAGCGTGTCAAATTCTAACGATTCGATGTCTGGGTTTCTGTCGGTGAAACCTATTTCGCTTGTGATTAAAAGGACTTCAAAGTAAGGCATGGTAAATTTGGGCTTTAAGGTTTTGAAGGATTTAAGAAAAAGACGGCTTTTTTCTACTAAGTAGTTTTTTTTCGTCTTTTCTTTCATAACGCAAAGAAAACGCAAAAGTTTCACTTTTCCAAAAAAAAGACGAAAAAAACCGACAAAATCGCTTTTTTTCCGCTTTTTCTTTATTTCATCTCAAATAAAGCGGCTCGAACCGCTTTATCGAGTTCGAACCATTTGAGCATAAAAGCAAGCATACGCGCCTGCGTGAGGCTTAGTGTTATTTTTATTTTGCCCTGCCTCTTTAATTTTATCCGCATGATTTCATCTTGAAACAAGCCCAAAAGTTCGGCTTGCAACGCCTCCTCGATGCTGCCCTTTTCGGGTGCTTCGCCTTCGAGGGCTGCACACACCTGCTCCACTTGCACTGGTGAGAAGGTTGCATCGAGGCGAAAGGGGTAGGCGCGTTTATTTATGTTGATTTTCATATTTTTTGATTAAATCTTCGTGTATTTCTTTTGCCCTGATTTTGATAGACTCGATACTATCTTGCATTTTTAGCGGATAGATAATCAATCTATGAATCTCCTCTCGGTGCATGTGAAGATAGTCGGTAGGTATATTTTCGAGCCTCGCAAAGACTTTCACCAAAAAAGTAACGCACTTGGCTCGATACTGAATTAAATCGGAAGGCGTTTTTTTCGCCTCTGTTGGCTTTATTTCTTCTTTGTCGAGCCTTTTATCGTCCGAAGTGGTTTCGAGGGCGTGTGCCTCAATTTTGGGGGCATTTTCAGGGCTTGGGAAGTAACCATGCTTGTTGTAATGATTGCAAGCCTTCAAAAAGCCGTTTATTTCGGCTACTTTTTTAGCCGTATCCGAATTTTTGAGTAAATCCTGCCCCTTCTCTGGGTATTGGTACAATTCACGATTATTTTCATAGAAAATAACCTTTTTGGCTGCCCTGCCCTCTTTATCACCCTCCAAAAGAATGTTTTCACAAACTCTAAACAATTTTTTGAAGTCTTGCCCTTCGTATGGGCTTAGTCTTAGGGCGGACTGTGTAGTCCTGACCTGACCGTTGGCATCTGCGTAGGCGACCTTGTCGTGGAATAAAATCACCATGCGTAAGTTTGTATTGAAATTTGGCATTTTTTAGTTCTTTTTTAGAACTTTGCCCCTCTTTAAAGTATAGTTTAAAGTCTGCTTTAAAGTCTTAAACTTTGCTTTAAACTGTATCAAAGATACAGTTTGCTTTAAATATACTCTAAATGCCTTATTGCTTTAAATAGTCGCAAAAAACGTAAAAATGGCGTAAAATAAAGGCAATAAGGTATCAGCCCTATTTTCATAGGGCGTTTGAGAGGCAAAGGAATGAATTATTTTTTTAAAAAGAAAATTTTAAGAGGCTTTTTTTACGGATAGCGGATTTTTTTTGTACCGCTTTTTCCAATAAAAAAATTGAGGATTGAGGACAAGCCCCACATTTTGGTCAAATCTATGCCGCTTGTCTTCGCTGGTGGTAGCCAAAAACAACCCTTTGCAAAGAAAAGCTCGCTCGACATGCGCTGCTGCGGTGCGCTCATCTAAGCAGGTTGCAAGCGCGTTATGCTTGGCAAGCCACTTCGATATGATGATTACTGGGGCTTGTATTTCGCTCCCATTTATCTCACCTTCAAAACGACGGATAAATTGGGTATCACCTTTATTAAAAGAGTTAATAAAAGATTCATAAATATTTAATACGGTATTTGCAGCGTTTAACCTGACTTGCTTTTTTAAGGGCTTATCGATGTTGTAAGTCTTTATGTGCCTGCGAACCTTGTTTAAGGTGTCTTGTACGCTGATAAACTCGCTTTCTTTTTCGGCTATTTGGCGAAGGGTAGGAAAGCCGAAAACGAAGACTTCCGTACCCAACTCTCGCATGGCTTGACTACTCATGCTGCCCTCCTTTCCTCGATGCCTGTGCATACACTTCCAAAGCCCTTATATCCACTAAGTCATTGAAGGTAAGACCGCAGGCGGTACAGGTTTCGCCTCGAAACTCGCACTTTTCCCCCGCCACAAAGGGCAGGGGTTCGTCGAGTTCGATGCAATAGCTTTCTAAGGCATCTTTAATCGCTTGGGGCTTGGGCTTCTCTTTTGGCGTTTTAGGTTTTGGGCGTTTGGCTTTGCGCCAAATCCACGAAGCTACGTAAGCCAAAATAAACGGAACGAATAAGAGTAGGCAGGCAGTTAGTTCTTGCCCGAAGGTTACGGCTAAAACGATTGC
Organism: Hugenholtzia roseola DSM 9546; assembly: GCF_000422585.1. Taxonomy (NCBI): domain Bacteria; kingdom Pseudomonadati; phylum Bacteroidota; class Cytophagia; order Cytophagales; family Bernardetiaceae; genus Hugenholtzia; species Hugenholtzia roseola. The sequence goes on along the minus strand of NZ_AUGI01000072.1, from coordinate 1,397 downwards.
CGTAAGGCTAAAAAGTTTCCCATTTTTCCCCTTTACCACCTTCGCATTGTTACGCTGCTCCCAAGCAGCGATTCTGCATTCTTCGGTGCAATAGACTTGTTTGGCGTGATTGCGGACGTATTCAGCAGAACAGTGCTTGCAGGTTGCAACGCCTTTCAAACTACGATTATCGTTTTTACGATTATCGTTAGAAACAAAGCCTTTTATTTCTAACTTGTTCAGATGCTTGGTGTCATTGCCAAAGCCGCTTATATTTTTGATGGGCTTACGATTTTCGTCTATACGATTATCGTTTTTACGATTTTCGTTAGACGACAACCGTTCTTTTTTCTTCTTTGCGCGTACTTTGCCTTCGATTTTCACGCCGACAAGGTATTCATACATAAACCAATACGCACCCAAATTAAGGCACTCCATCACAAAAAAGACGATTGCCACAATCCAACCTAAGTAACTGCCTTCGCTTTTTGTGGCTTCATACAAACCTTCGAACTTGTCGTCGAGGGCTTTTTGGGCTGCCTCTTTTTTCGATATCAAGGCATTTAGGGCTTCATTAGCCTTAGCCATGTCCTCACGCGCAACAACGGCACGCCAATCCGTACCCTTGCGCTTGGCTAAAACGCCCTGTGCGTTTGATAGTACCGCTTTTTGTGCCTCAATTTGCGGGGCATATTCCGCGTTTATGCTATCAAACGCCTGCGCTTTGGCTATTTTTGTCCTATCAATTTCAGTATCCGTCGCCTGTGAGTAAGCTATTTTGTAACCTGCATAACTCGAAACGCCTATACTGTATAGGCTTGTAATAATCAAAACGGCTACAAACCCAAGTTTGATAGGCTCTTTTTTGGCTTTCGCCATAAAGACCATTTCGGAAGCCTTAGCTTTTGCAAGCTCGAAGGCTACACCCATCAAAAGGCAAATAGCAATTAAGATAACACGCTCCACAACCGCAAGCCTTTCCGAAATAAACCACACAAGGGCTATGGCACTGATATAGCTTAGTATATGATACAATTTTGAGAAGTACATCGAAAAAGTGTAAATAGGCTGATAAAAATAGGCATAAGCCTTGTTTCGCAATTTTTTTGCGGCTACCTCATAAATGGCAGACTTTTTTTTGGCAGATACAATTTTTTTCGTATCTTTGCCACTTGAAACCATTTTTCGGAACATGTGATTTGGTTTTAAATTTGTGGTTAAATTTTTGAAGGATTTGACCCCGCATGCACCCCTGAACGACTTATTCAGGGGTGTTTTTTGTTGGCATCTTGACAACTTGCGCTTGGTCTAACAGATTTGAAGCTACGCTTACTCCCTGCGTTTTGAGTTCCAAAAGCCTAATTTTTAGCACCTTATCAAATTCGCTTTCGAGGGCTTTCGCCTCTCTTAGTAAGCGG
>NZ_AUGI01000071.1 GCF_000422585.1 Hugenholtzia roseola DSM 9546 | reverse complement strand
AACTCGCTGATTATCAAGGAATTGTACATGTTAGAAAAATAAAAGCGTAAAACAACGCAAAGATAACAAAATTCCGTTCATAAACTCTAATAAAAAGGGCAAAAAATTGACCCAAGCAAAAGCCTCCTCTATCACCCAACTATCGGCAGAAATAACGGGTATTTGCCCCTGCCAACTCCTTTCTATCAAACTCTTATCTGCATTTTTTTCTAAAAATACTTCGCAAGGCAAAGTAGGTGCATGCAGGGCAAAGGTTTCCAAAATCAAGCCTTTCAAACGCCCACTGTTGGAGATAGGCGCGTCTAAAATCCAAGTGAGCGAGGGCGGCGCAAGGGCAGAAAAAGCCTCTGCCAAAAGTTGGAGGGCGGGCAGGGTTTCTTCCACTTTGCGATAGGTGCTATGAATACTGGCAATATCGCGCAAGCAGCCATCTAAGCCCACAAAAATAGGCGCACCCGAAAGGGCGCATTCGAGCGTAATGAGCAAATTGTAGCCATCAATTAGCAGGGCAGGGGGCTTTGATGCAGGGTTTTGCCACTTTTGTTGCCAATTTCCTACTTCTTTTTCCTGCCGTTTTTTTGCTTGCGCCTGTGTGCAGAGGCAATGTTGGAGAGCTTTCCTTTGGCGCGTGGTGAGGGTAAATTTATCGCCTACCAATTTTAAAGACGCATCAAAAGAATAGTTTTTATCTAATAACCATTGTAAGTCGCTAAGGGCTTGTCGCAATAGCGGTAGCAGGGCAGGCGCGAAATTTTCGGCATCTTTCGGATTTGCGCCCCGATGTTTTTGGTGGTGAGGCATGTAGGAAAAAGAAAGGTTGGTTTGTTGTTACACTTCTTTTCGCAAACGTGCCACAGGGATATTGAGTTGTTCTCGATACTTGGCTACGGTGCGGCGTGCAATTTGATAGCCACGCGCTCTCAAAAGTTTTTCAAGTTTGTCGTCGGAAAGTGGGCGACGTTTGTTTTCATTTTCAATAATTTGTTTGAGGATATATTTAACCTCTTTGCTGCTCACATCTTCGCCTGTATCGGTGGAAATGCTTTCGGAGAAGAAAAATTTGAGTGGAAATACGCCAAAATCCGTCTGGACGGCTTTGCTATTTGCCACACGCGACACAGTGGAGATGTCCATGCCAATCTCTTGGGCGATGTCTTTGAGAATCATGGGGCGTAGCTTGCTCTCGTCGCCTTCCATAAAAAATTCCCTTTGGTAGCGAACAATGGCGTTCATGGTGCGTAGCAGCGTATTCTGCCGCTGTTTGATGGCATCAATAAACCATTTGGCGGCATCTAATTTTTGCTTGACAAAGCTAACTGTTTGCTTGAAATTCTTATCTTTTTTATCACTTTTATCATACGCCTCCAACATATCAGCATACGACCTACTTACGCGCAATTCGGGCGCATTTTTGGAATTGAGGGCAACTTCCAACTTTCCATTGATATTTTTGAGGATAAAGTCGGGAATGATATATTGCGTCTTGGCGTAGGCGTTTGAGCTGCCCCCGGGTTTGGGGTTTAGTTTCAGAATGAGGTTCATGGCTTCGCGCATGTCTTCTTCCGAAAGAGAAAGGCGTTTTTGTATTTTTTTAAAGTGTTTCTTTTTAAATTCTTCAAAGCAGGTTTGCAGAATTTGAATGGCATAGCGGACGTGTAGGTCGTCTTTGCTTCGTCTTTCTAATTGTAAAATCAAACATTCCTGCAAATCGCGAGCGGCGATACCTGCGGGTTCGAAGTTTTGAATCCGCTGCAAAACTTCTTCTACTTCGTCGGTTTCGGTTTGGATATTTTGCGAAAAGGCTAAATCGTTGGCTATCGCTTCGAGGTCGCGGCGGATATAGCCGTCTTCATCTATCGAGCCGATAAGCTGTTCGCCGATAGCTTTCTGGCGGTCGTCTAAGCGCAGGTGTCCAAGTTGTTCTAAAAGTGAGTCGGTTAGGGTCGTGAAGGTAGGTATCGGAATTTCGCGCTCCTCTTCTTCGGGGTAGCCGCTTTCGCTTTGGGTTTTGTAGCTGGCTACATCATCTTGTTGTAGGTAGTCTTCGAGTTTGATTTCCTCCATTGGGTTGGTTTCGTCATAGCTTTCCTCGAAGTCTTCGTACTCTTCAAAGTTTTCCTCGTATTCTTCTGTTTTTTCGGCTACGGGTTCTTCGCGCCCTTCTTCTAAGGCGGGGTTGCTTTCCAATTCTTCCTCTATGCGCGATTCCAATTCTGCGGTAGGAATTTGCAGGAGTTTGATAAATTGAATCTGTTGGGGTGAAAGTTTTTGGAGTTGGGTCTGTTTTAGTCCTAATTTTTGCATAATACGCGCTATTTAAAACCTATTTTAAGCCTTTAAAAGGGAAAGGAAAGTCGGCAGGCTCAAAATCAAGAGGGTAGGATAGTGGATAAAAATTGAAGTGGAAGAAATTTCCAACTGAAAACTGGGCAAAGTCAAACACGCTAATCCAGAGGCAGGCTCAAAGGCAGCCTAATGAGGCATACAAGGGGCAAGATAGTATTTTTGAACGAAAAAAAAAGAGAAGGTTTTTAAAATGGAACGTTTCTTGTTAGAGAATCTTGACTTTTCAGGCAGCACAGGGCTAACTGCTTCAAATACAAGCCCTTGGTTTTCTACTTTCGTAGCCTGCTTTTCACCTCCTTTTTTTAAGTTCTTATGAGTCGATTGCTTGCTGCCTTTTTTATTGCGCTGGTGCGTGCGTATCAGGTGCTATTGTCGCCTCATTTGCCACCTTCTTGTCGTTATACACCTACTTGTTCGGCTTATATGATAGAGGCGATTCGAAAGTATGGCGTATGGCGAGGAACTCTCAAAGGATTGCGACGAATTGGAAGATGCCACCCTTGGGGGGGAAGCGGCTATGACCCCGTTTAGGGAGCGTTTGTCTTTGCTTTTTACTTTCAAAACATAACTAACTTTCAATGAAGCCCCGCCGTTGCTTGTGTCCCACAAGCAACCTACAGGACAACGGCAAGAGATTTGGACTAAACCCTATTTTTTGGGTCTGAAAACCCTCTTTTATTTCCATCTCACTGCGGACAAGTCACTGCCTTATCCCTACATTTGAATTTGTTTTTTAGAATTTCACCTCACTTATTATTAGGTCTTTATCCATTTTCTCTTTGGTTTCGGTTTTTGGCGTACTCGATGGCTTTGTGTAGTTTTTCTTTGAGTAGTTCCATTGGGGGCAAAATGGTAAGGTATTCGGCTACCCCCGCCGTTGCTTGTGTCGCACAAGCAACATACAGTCGTCTGTGGGGACATAGACAACGGCGAGGGCTTTTATCAAATGTTCGGCAAAATGTGTCTTGGGATTTTCGTCTGACCAAGCCGCGCTTAATTTTATGTTATTAGGGTTTAAGTTCAATTTCGGAATAATGCTGCCTAAGCCATCTTTGCTATTAGCAACTCTTTGATAAGATGTATTATCTGTGATACACAATATTTTCCTAAAATAAGGCTCAATTTTAGCTACATCAGGGAAGTAGGCGTTTTTATCTATGATTGGTAGATTTTCCAGTAAAATTTTTTGCAGGGCATTAGGTATGCGCGTCGCAACGCCTGCTAAATCAGGTTCATTGATAGGGTATAGCAAAACTTTCACAAACAAATCCAAAACCTCATTTGTGTTCAAATTAGGCTCTGTTTGCAAAATGTCTTTCGTTTCTGCCAAGATTTCGGTTTTGATGTTTGTCCAGTTTATTTGCATGTGTTTTTGTGTTACTCTACAAAAAGCCCCTTTCCAAAAAAAGTAGCAGCGGAACATTTCGCAAATATACAATCCCCTGCCCAAACTTTCAAGCAAATTTGTTTCGTCTTTGTAAAAATAAAGCAATTGAGAAGATACGCATTTTCAAACCCTAAGGGTCTCAAAGACCCTTAGGGTTTAACTTTGTAGTGCGTTTTTAGAAAGCAGTAAAAAAAGTAGAAGAT
>NZ_AUGI01000070.1 GCF_000422585.1 Hugenholtzia roseola DSM 9546 | reverse complement strand
TATTACAAACCTTTTTTAAATCAAGGCAGGGAGATTTATCTTATCGCTATCAATTTTTCGGGCGAAACCAAAAGCGTCGAGAAAATGAAGATAGAGAAGGTTTCCTAAGACTTCGTATTGGGACAAAATACAGGGACGATTTTTTGAAAAAAAAGACATTTCGTCAGTTTTAGACAAAAAAATAACAACAGCAACCTTAGTAGCAGCCTTAAAATCAGACAAAAAGTCATTTGATGATGCCCTTCTCCGATTTTGCGTAATTATTGAAAAGGGACTATGCCAGAAGAGAAAACCTCCTAAACCTTTACAACAATTCGCAAATTTTTAAGATATGAACTTCAATAAATTCACCATTAAAGCACAAGAAGTATTGCAAAAAGCCAGCGAAATGGCAGTAGCGATGCAGCACCAAATCGTGCAGACGGGACACTTGCTCAAAGCCGCCTTTCAAGTAGATGAAAATTTGGCGGGCTTTGTTCTTAAAAAATTAGGGATTAGTCCACAAAATTTTAGCTCTCAAATTGATACACTTATCGGACAATACCCCAAAACTTCTGGCTCCGACCCCTATCTTTCTAATGACGCACACGCCGCCCTTTTAGCCGCCGAAAATTACCTACAACCCTTGGGCGATGAATTTGTAGCCGTAGAACACATCTGGTTGGGCTTGCTCAAAGGCAAAGACAATGTAGCCGATTTGATGAAAAAGGCAGGTTTTGCCGAAAAAGACTTGCTCAAAGCCATACAAGAAATGCGCGGCGGCAGCAAGGTAAAAGACCAAAACGCCGAAAATAAATACCGAAGCCTCGAACGCTATTCTCAAAATCTCACCGATTTGGCACGTAAGGGCAAATTAGACCCCGTCATTGGCAGAGATGAGGAAATCCGCAGGGTGTTACAAATCCTTTCCCGACGCACCAAAAATAACCCCATGCTCATTGGCGAGGCAGGCGTAGGAAAGACTGCTATTGCGGAAGGCTTGGCGCAGCGCATTGTAACGGGCGACGTACCCGAAAATCTCAAATCGGTAACCTTAGTGTCCCTCGATATGGGGCTTTTGATAGCAGGCGCGAAGTACAAGGGCGAATTTGAGGAACGCCTCAAAGCCGTTATCAAAGAAGTTACGGATTCGGAAGGTGAAATTATTTTATTTATTGATGAAATTCATACCCTTATCGGTGCAGGGGCAGGCGGCGATTCGGCAATGGACGCTGCCAATTTGCTCAAACCAGCCTTAGCGCGTGGCGAACTTCGCGCCATCGGTGCGACTACTTTGAAGGAATACCAAAAGTACATTGAGCGCGACAAAGCCTTAGAACGCCGTTTTCAGACCGTTTTTGTAGATGAGCCGTCGGTACAAGATGCCATCTCTATTTTGCGCGGTATCAAGGAAAAATACGAACTCCACCATGGCGTGCAAATCAAAGATGATGCCCTGATAGCCGCCGTACAGCTTTCCTATCGCTACCTGCCCGATAGAAAACTCCCCGATAAGGCGATTGATTTGATGGACGAAGCCGCCTCGAAATTGCGGATAGAGATGAACTCGATGCCCGAAGAACTGGACGAAGTGCGCCGCAAGATTATGCAATTAGAAATCGAGCGCGAAGCCATCAGAAGAGAAGGCGATAGGGAAAAAGACGCGCTTCTTTCCAAAGAAATCGAGGATTTGAAATTGGGACAGAAAACGCTCAAAGACAAGTGGGAAGGCGAAAAAGGGGCTATCGATAAAATTCGCGACCTCAAAGAGCAAATAGAGCAGTTTCGCCTCGAAGCAGAGCAGGCAGAACGCGCAGGCGATTACGGCAGGGTAGCCGAATTGAGATACGGCAAAATTTTGGAAGCCGAAAAACTTTTGAAGGAGCTACAAAAAGAAGCCGAAGAGAAGCAGCACCAGCAGAAGTCCCTTTTGCGCGAATTTGTAACGGCAGAAGACATCGCCGAAGTGGTTGCCAAATGGACAGGCATACCCGTCAGTAAGATGCTACAAGGCGAAAAGGAAAAACTTTTGCACCTCGAAGCCGAACTTAGCAGGCGCGTAGCAGGGCAGAAAGCAGCCATTCAAGCCGTTTCTGATGCCGTCAGGCGAAGCCGCGCAGGGGTGCAAGACCCCAACCGTCCCATTGGTTCGTTTATCTTTTTGGGTACGACGGGCGTAGGAAAGACCGAGCTTGCCAAAGCCTTAGCCGAGTTTCTTTTTGATGACGAAAATGCGATGGTTAGGATTGATATGTCCGAATATCAAGAACGCCATAGCGTCAGTCGCCTCATTGGTGCGCCACCAGGGTACGTAGGTTATGACGAGGGCGGACAGCTCACCGAAGCCGTCCGCAGGAAGCCTTATAGTGTGGTGCTTTTAGATGAGATAGAAAAGGCGCACCCCGACGTTTTTAATATCCTCTTGCAGGTCTTGGACGAGGGCAGGCTCACCGACAACAAGGGCAGAATTGCCAACTTCAAAAATACTATCGTCATCATGACCTCCAACTTAGGTTCGCACATCATACGTGAGCGTTTGGCGGATATGGAAGCGAAGGGCGCACTTTCTGAATATGAGCGAGAGGCGATTTTGGAACAGACCAAAGACGAAGTTTTCGAGCTTTTGAAGCGCAGTTTCAGACCCGAATTTCTAAACCGCATAGACGAAACGGTGCTTTTCGAGCCACTTTCGCAGCAGCATATTCAGAAAATTGTTCAACTGCAAATCAAGCAAATACAAAAGCGTTTGCAAGAAAATGGCATTTTATTAGAAGTAGAGCCAGAGGTAGTAGAATATTTAGGGCGATTGGGCTATGACCCACAATTTGGCGCACGCCCTTTGAAGCGCGTTGTGCAGCGAGAGCTACTCAACGAACTTTCCAAAGAAATCCTAAGCGGCAATATTTCCAAAGACAGCCCCGTTTTGGTTGTCCTGCACAATAAGGAGCGAATCGTCTTTATCAACGACGTAGCCGCCGACCTCAACTTCTAAACCCTTTTCCGTCGCCGAGGGCTGATAGCCGTCGGCGACGGTTTTTCACGCCGTTGTCTGTGTCCATACAGACGACAAGGGGCATAACGTTGATTATCGTATTGTCATAAAGTTGCTTGTGAGACATAAGCAACGGCGGGGGGCTTGTTCTTTGGTTATTAGAAAACTGCGTACAACAGATGGGTGCATTACTCTGCCAAGTTACGCAATTTATCGCTTAGAGCGCGATATACAGGCGTTTCTTTTTGTTGAAAATACTCTGTTAGGAGTTTTAATGTTGCATTGGTAGGAAAAATAATTTTCAAAATCTGTTGGACTATTTGGTCATTATTCAGTATTTTTCTATAATAAACAGGTTCTAAATCTTTTATTTCTGCGAATGTTTCAGCTGGATTAAGGTCAAAATTAATTTGAGGGAGCGTAGGGACATCTTTTTTCCATTGGATTAGATAGGTTTGTATTTCTTGCCAAGTTGTACTTTGGTTGAGGTAATCAAATAAATCTTGTCCATAGAATAAATGAAGTTCGACTTGATAGTCTTGCGCCATTTTCGATAGCTCTTGCTCATAGTAGCGTTTATTCTTTACAAGCTCTGGGTCTATAAAATAGAATATCCCAACTACTTTTTTTCCTCTGTGCTTGTTTTGGAGTAAATTCAACTTTTTTTCAAAGTTTTGAATCTGTCCTCTTTTTTTTGTACTGTCATGGTCATCTCTAACTTTTTGCTCTATGAAATATAGAGTAGTATTCGAGGAAAAACATTGGTCTATGTTCAACAAGCTGCTGTCTGCTTCTTGATAACGTTTTGATAGAGTTTGATAGCCAAATTCCTCTATGTATGCGCCTATAGCCGTTTCAAAAGCATCGCCAAACCGAATTTCATGTGATTGCAATAGGTTTTGTAACAGTTTGGCATGAGGATGGGTAGGGCGAAATAGCCCGATATAGCGACTTGGATTTTCGGCAATTTTTTTCAGCAAGTCTGCTTTAGCTCGCTCAAAAATGGTATCGTCGAATATTTGTTTGAATTTTTGATATTTCATATAATATAAAAGTCTAAATAATACTACTATCTGTAAGTTTTGAATCGCGTATGGAGCGCAACTCTTCTAACAATGAGTCATTTTTTTCGACTCGGAAAAACTTTTTTTCGTAGGCGAGTCTTAGCTCGTCTATGGAGATGAGTTCGTTTTCACGCATTACATACCAAAATGTCCAACCGTTGTTGGTAGCCTTGTTAAGCAAAACAGAGCTGACTTTGTGTATCGAACCTACTGCTGTGCCATTGGCTATAATACTGGCATTGGCTTGTACTACGGCTGTTAGCTTTTTATCTTTCGAGTATAACGTTTCTCCGATTGAAACATAGCCTTTTTCAACTAAATTACCAAACGGAATACGTGGTTTTTTTCTATCGATTTTATATTCAAGTACATTTTTGCTTAGAGGCTTTACTTGATTGATGCGCTCTTGGGCAACTTGGATATAAAAAGGTTCTCGTTCTAATCCAATAAAGTTTCGCCCCAGTCGTTTGGCTACTGCCCCAGTTGTTCCGCTGCCAAAAAATGGGTCTAACACTATGTCACCGACGTTGGAAGTCGAGATGATAATTCTATACAAGAGTTCCGCAGGCTTTTGTGTGCTATGCGCTTTCTGCCCATTGACCTTAATTCGCTCTTCTCCACTACAAATCGGTATCAACCAGTCGCTACGCATCTGAAGGTCGTCGTTCATCGTTTTGAGCGAGTGGTAGTGAAAGGTATAGCGTGATTTTTTGGACTTAGTTGCCCATATCAACGTTTCGTGTGCATTATTAAACCGCGTTCCTTTAAAATTAGGCATAGGGTTGTTTTTTACCCAAATAACATCATTCAAGAGCCAAAAATCCAAATCTTGCATAATTGCTCCTACCCGAAAAATATTGTGGTATGTGCCTATAACCCAAATGCTACCCGTATCTTTTAAAACCCTATGACATTCGGCAAGCCACTGTTGGCAAAATGCGTCATAGGTCTTCAAGGACGCAAACTTATCCCACTCATCGTCGACGGCATCTACCTTGCTCTGGTCGGGGCGGTGCAATTCGCCATTGAGCTGTAGGTTGTAAGGTGGGTCGGCAAATATTAAATCTATGGAGTTGCTTGGTATTTTTTTAAGATTCTCTATGCAGTCGCCTGCTATAATCGTATTCAATAAGTTGTTTATCATATTCTTGAGGGCTTGGGACAAATGACAATGCACAAAGTTACGATTTTTCTGCAAAACTCCCTCTTCTAGACACAGCCTCCGAAAGACTTGCTTAATTGATAAGTTGTAGACGCAAGCTACGCCTAATATTGGCTTAAATTGCTATTTTTTTACTATCTTGCCCCTCGAAACAAAATTTTCTTTGCTCTGCTAAAAAAGGGCAATCGCGTTTTTTTCTTAGAAGCCACTTCGAGTGGTATTATTTTTCACTTTCAAAATTTAAAAAATAGATGAAAAAACTAAAATTTTATGCTTTTTGGTTATATCTTAATTCTTTGACTTTCAAGCATTTAGCTTGTGAAAAGAATTGCCACTTCTTACAAAAAGCCCATTTAAGACCCAAAAAACGCCTATTTTGGTGTTTTTGGGTCTTTTTTTTTACCCCCTCTTACCTAAAAACGGCACTTTTTCACAAAAAACGGTACTTTTTGTTTGGCAAATCTTACATCAAAGTGACATTTTCGGTTTGAGAAAATACTGCGTTTTGAGGGATTTTGTTTTTTTCAAATAGTTAGCCTTCCAAAACTACCCTTGTATTTTTTTGTTTCAGAAAGCTAACTTATCTTTTTTTCTATTTCCTCGATTTTAGCTTTAATCTCTGATATTGCCTTTGCAATTTGGTTTAATTTTTCATCTTTTTTATCTATCAAATCGTAAATATCAATATTCAGAAATTTAACTACCTTTTCTAACCTTTGCAGGGAAAATTCTTGCTTTCCATTTTCCATAGCCAAATAAGTAGGTCTGGAAACTCCTATCTGTTCGGCTATATCTTCTTGGCTTACGCCTTTTTCTTTGCGAATTTGTCGCAATTTAGCCAATATCTGTTCTGTATTCATAGAAAGCAAATATATTAAGAATATGGATTGTATCATGGGCTTGTAAATTTTTTTTACATTTTTTTGGTTGGACACTT
>NZ_AUGI01000069.1 GCF_000422585.1 Hugenholtzia roseola DSM 9546 | reverse complement strand
GGTTTGATATTGGCGTTTGTCATCTTTTCAAACACCTCTTGGGCTTGCTCGAATGTAGCGCATAGATGTATCAGGCAGCTATATATCACCTGCCTGCTTTTGTTGAAAATATCCTTTTTGTTCAGACATTCGCGCAGTTTTTCTTGTGCTTCTTCTATCTGCCCATTTTCTTGCTGGGCTTTGGCAAGCTCAATAAAGTAGGGAATAAAGTGGGGGTCTTGTTTGGTTAGGAAAGCGTACTTGTCTATGCGCTGGGCAGCCGTCAGGTGTAGGCGGTTTGTTTTGCCCACTTTTTGCTTTTCCTCGCGCTCTACTTTTTGCATCAGCGGAGTGGTAGCAAAATAAATGCGGCAGGTTTCGCGCACAAAACCATTGATGGTATAAATTTCGTCTGATATTTTATTGAGCAGTAGCTTTTTGCGCAGCGTTTGGAAGCTATGCTTAAAATCCTCAAAGTCGGCGTAGCGAATATCGCCGTAGGCAAAAGCCGCTCGCAAAAGCAATTCAAGGTCTTGGTTGTCGTCTAAGGTTTCAAAGGTTTTTTGTAGAAACTCGTTTTGGTATCGTTCAAAAGGCTTGTTTAGTATGTTTTCTAAAAAATCTTGCTTGCTAACACTGTCTTCTTCTAAAAAGGCAGGCAGAGCGCGTTCCATAAACCAAGTATTGCCCGCCGTTTTGCCGTATAGGGCTTCAAATTCTTGTTTGGTGAAGCCTAACTGTTCGTACTTTTCTCGATAGTGTTCGGGTGGCAGGGCTTGCAGTTGCGTTTTTTCCAAAAAAGCAACCTGATTTCTAAGCATATCAAAATCAATTTCATATCTTGATTCTAATACAACTTTTACCTGATAGTTGCTCAATGCTCGGAGCAATATTTCGAAAGGCTCGATAAGTCTGTGCTGGCTATTACCCACTTTCAAAAGCAAAAGGCTTTCTACGTTTTCAAAGTAGAAAATCTTACTGCGGAGGCTGCTTTGGTGCTTCGAAAATAAGCGTTTGAGCTGGACTTCGCTTGGTTCGTTTTCTGATTGTATCCCCAGCTCTTCCAAAAAATAAGCCACCACATCGACCGTTTCATCGAGCATAAATCGCGCATAGGGGTAGCGATAGTTTTTGCCTTCGAGCCACTTTTCCCTGATGACGTAGGATTTGCCCATTTGTGCCACGCCATAAAAGGCAAAAAACTTTTTAGCAGAATTTTTATAAAAGCTATCCAAGGTGTCAATTTCCTTTTGACGACCTTCGTGGCGCAAGATAGGCTTGCTCTCCCCCCCCTGACCGCCTTTGTCAGAGGGGGAGGTTACTTTTTTATATTATTCACAAATGTTTTTATTCTATCATCATAGTCAAGACTTTTCATACCTCTTGTATGCTCTTTTTTCAAACGATTGTAGGTTGTTTTGTCTGAAATAGAATCGTAGATAGCATCTAATTCAGCAAATACTTTTGCGTACTGTTCCTCGTCTATCCACGTGATTATTTGGTCAAAATCTATCATATTGTTTTCTTTTTTAGGTTGGTTGTCAATTTTTTTTATTGTCCATTCAAGGGCTTGTGTGTCGTTTTCTTGTGTAAAAATACCCCATTGTTGGATAAAATCTTCTTTTTTGCGGTCTATGATTTGCGATTTTTTGATAGCACTTCGGACAGGCAGCCTATCTTTGGGTAGGTTTGCAAACCCTTCCAATTTATCGCAGGCATTTTGGTAGGCTTCCTCCACCGTAGCGGGATTTTCCGCGAAAAGAGAGCCATAAAAAGCCGTTGCAAAATGAAAAGCCGCCTCGTCTTCTATTTTTCTATGCGTCGCAATCACAACTTTTACACCACCATCGAGCAAATTTTGCACCTGCCCGTAGGTCGCACAACCGTTTAGAAAAACCAAATGCAAATTAGTTTGGTTGTTTTGTATCAAACTTGCCAAAGTTTTTCCCTCAAAGTTTCCATCGAGCAGTTCTACTGTTTGTCCGTTGGCGTGTCCTGCAAAATGAAAAAGGACAATGTTGTTGCGGTATGTTTCTGCCAAGTCTTTAAAAAGGGTTTCTTTTTCAATCTTGGGCGGATTTTCTATTTGTACTGTCCCTTTTTTGCGCAGCGATTGTAAGCCCTCGTAGAGCTTTTGGTTTTCGTGTAGCACGTTTGGCAAATCTGCCTGTGCGAAGGCAAAGTAAAAAATAGGTTTTTCCATAAGACTTGTATTTGCAGCGTGAGAAAAAGTTAAGTTTGGGATTATACTCTGCCTCAGTGGTAGGGAAGGCTACCTAAATCTCCGTTTTGGTAAGGGTAAGCCCTTGTCTTATCCACATTTGATTGATATAAACGGCGTTTTCAAAACATAAAAATCGTTTAGCCGCCCCCAAATAAAACAATAAAAATTCATAAAAACAAAAAATAGATACTTTTTCTATCCCTACCTACCTACTATTTTTCGGCGGTTTGTAGCCTTTATTTGAGTGGGGTCGGATATTTTCGTATCTTGCCTTTCCGAAAAACCAATGCTTTCCTAAGATGCCGAATTTCAACCACTTACACGTACATACCCAATTTTCGCTCTTAGATGGGGCGGCAAGTATTAGCGGCTTGATGAAAAAAGCCAAAGCCGATGGCATGACCGCCGTTGCCCTAACCGACCATGGCAATATGCTGGGCGCGTTTAAGTTTGTGGCAGAGGCAGACAAAAACGACCTATTGCCTATTATTGGCTGCGAATTTTACTTGGTAAAGGATAGGCACGCGCAAAAATTTAGCAAAGGTGAAAAAGACGTGCGCCACCACCAACTTTTTTTAGCCAAAAACGCCGAAGGCTACCAAAACCTATCCAAACTCTGCTCTTTGGGTTACATCGAGGGCATGTATAGCAAGTATCCGCGCATAGACAAAGAACTGATTTTGAAATACCACAAAGGCATCATCGCCACAAGTTGCTGCATAGGGGCGGAAATTCCACAAACCATTTTGAAAGAAGGCGTAGAAAAAGCCGAAGAAAAGCTAAAATGGTGGATAGATATTTTTGGCGAAGACTACTACATCGAACTCCAACGGCACGGCTTAGAAAACATCGACGGCACAGGCATTAGCCAAGAAGACATCAATCAGATTTTGATAGGCTGGGCAAAAAAATACAACCTCAAAATTATCGCCACAAACGACTCGCACTACATCAACGAAGACGACTGGAACGCGCACGACATCTTACTTTGTATCAACACAGGCGAAAAAATTAGCACCCCAAAAGGCGACGGAAAGGGATTCCGATTTGCTTTCCCCAACTCGGAATTTTATTTCAAAACGCAGGCAGAAATGAACAAAATCTTTGCCGACCTGCCCCAAGCCTTAGATAATACCCTCGAAATTACTTCAAAAGTTGAAAAGCTAAAACTCAAACGCGACATCTTGCTCCCCAATTTTCAGCTCCCCGAAGGCTTCAAAACCCAAGACGAATTTTTACGACACCTTTCCTATCAGGGCGCAAAGCAAAAATATGGCACGCTCACAGCCGAACTCGAAGCGCGTATCAACCTCGAACTTTCTGTTATCGAAAAGATGGGCTTCCCCGGCTATTTTCTTATCGTACAAGATTTTATCAATGCAGCCCGAAAAATCAATGTAGCCGTCGGTCCGGGCAGGGGTTCGGCGGCAGGCTCGGTAGTAGCCTACTGCACAGGCATTACCAACATCGACCCCATTCGCTACAACCTACTTTTCGAGCGTTTTCTCAATCCTGAAAGGGTGTCTATGCCCGATATCGACGTGGATTTCGACGACGAAGGCAGGCAGAAAGTCATTGATTACGTCGTAGATAAATACGGCAAAACGCAAGTGGCGCAAATCATTACCTATGGCACAATGGCGGCAAAAATGGCTATCAAAGACGTGGCGCGGGTCTTGGAATTGCCCTTAGATGAAGCCAACGCCCTTGCCAAACTTGTCCCCGAAAAGGCAGGCACTACCCTCGATAAAGCCTTCGAAGAAGTAGCCGAATTAGAGCAAATCCGAAAAGGCAACGACCTGAAAGCCAAAGTCTTGCGCGAAGCCAAAATCTTGGAAGGTTCGGTGCGCGGTACAGGTATCCATGCCGCTGGCGTTATCATTGCACCCGACGACATTACCAAATATATCCCCGTCTGCACCGCCAAAGATTCCGACCTCTTAGTTACACAATTCGACGGCAAACACATCGAAGATGCAGGCATGCTCAAAATGGACTTCTTAGGCTTAAAGACCCTGACCATCATCAAAGATGCCATCGACCTGATAGAAAAAAATCATGGCATCAGGATAGACCCCGACGAAATTCCTTTAGACGACCCCAAAACTTACGAACTCTATCAGCGCGGCGATACCGTAGGCACGTTCCAATTCGAGTCTGACGGTATGCGAAAATACCTCAAAGACCTCAAACCCACCAATATTGAGGACTTAATTGCGATGAACGCCCTTTACCGCCCCGGTCCTTTGGAGTTTATTCCTACCTACATCGACCGCAAACATGGCAAAGAAAAAGTAGAGTATCCGCACGAACTTTTGCGCCCTATCTTAGAGCCTACCTTCGGGATTATGATTTATCAGGAGCAAATTATGCAGGCAGCGCAAATCATGGGCGGCTATACCCTTGGCGGCGCAGACCTTTTGCGTAGGGCAATGGGTAAGAAAAATGCCGCAGAGATGGCGCGTCAGAAGGCTATTTTTGTAGAAGGTGCAAAAAAACACCACAACATCGATGCCCAAAAAGCCGAAGAGGTTTTTAATGTAATGGAAAAGTTTGCCGCCTACGGTTTCAACCGTTCTCACTCGGCGGCGTATTCTGTCGTGGCGTTCCAAACAGGCTATTTGAAGGCAAATTATCCTGCCGAATACATGGCTGCCGTCATGACGCACAACATGAACAATATTGAAAAAATTACATTTTTCATAGAAGAAGCGCAAAAAATGGGCGTCCCTGTTTTAGGTCCCGACGTGAATGAGAGTTACAAAACTTTTGCCGTTAATAATGAGGGCAAAATTCGCTTTGGCATGGCGGCGATAAAGGGCGCAGGCGAGGCTGCCGTAGAAAGTATCATCGAGGAGCGCGAGGAAAACGGTAAATACAAAGACATTTTCGATTTTGCCGCGCGTACTAATTGGCAGACCGTCAATAAGCGTGTCATGGAGGCACTTATTTTGGCGGGTGGCTTCGATGAATTTACCGAAATTCACCGTGCGCAGTATTTTGCCCAAACAGGCGACAAAACCAACTTGGAACTGCTCATCAACTATGGGAAGTCTAAAAAAGATGAAAAGGATAGTTCTCAAAATTCACTATTTTTAGGCGGAAGCAAACAAAGTCAGGAAGCCCTCACGCCCCGTTTTGCACCCGCAACCCCTTGGACAGAAATTGAAAAACTCAATAAAGAAAAAGAAGTCGTCGGGTTTTACATTTCAGGACACCCCTTAGACCAATACAAGTTCGAAATAAAATCCCTTTGCAATACCAATCTAAGCGAACTTTCCGAAAAAAGAGGCTCGGAAGCCTTGAAAGTGGCAGGGCTTATTACCGAAGTGAGCCATCGAACAACCGCCAACGGCAAGCCTTTTGGTATGTTCACCGTAGAAGACTATAATGGTTCTGCTAAAATGGCTCTTTTTGGTGAAGAATACAAACAAAATAAGGACTTTTTGCAGGTAGGCGAATATATTTTCATCACAGGTAAGATGGAAGAACGCTACAATAGCAAAGGCTCTTACGAATTTAGACCCAAAACGCTCAAAAAATTAGCCGACCTTAAAGTCAATACGCGCGACGTTTCCTTGCTCCAGCTTTCTATCGATATCCAGACTATGCCTGCTGATTTGGTTACAAAATTAGACCAACTTTTTAATGAAAATAGGGGCAACTGCACTCTCAAAATGGAATTTGTCTGGCGCAATAAAGAAAAAGAGGTCAAACTCAATAGCGTTTCGCGCGACACCAAAATCACGCCTACCAATAGCCTGCTCAACGAACTCGATAGAATGGGCGTGCGCTATCAGATGATTTAATTGGGAAAAGTGCAGTGGGGTTAAGTTCTAAAAATTAGGCGCACATATATGGACAAGGCACTGCCTTGTCCGAAGTGAGATTGAAATAAAAAAGGATTTTCAGAGCCAAAAATAGGCTTCAATCCAAGTTTTATGCTTCTTTCGTCATACGCCTAACAGGGGTAGCTTCCTCGATTCGGTGCAGAATTGGTCATAGCGATAGAAGACAATATCGCTGCTTGGTTTGCTTACAATTCTTTACCCAATTTTCGAACCTCCTCGATGGATAGTTTTGTAAGTTCGGCGGTCATTTCTATAGAAAGTCCTTTTTTTAAACAAGAAATTGCTAATTCACGACGGGCTTTTAGCTCGCCCACGCGTTCGCCTTCGAGCTTTCCTTCAAGTTTGCCTTTCTCTATACCTTTTTCTATGCCTTTCTCTATACCCTTTTGCAAGCCCTTTTCCAAACCTTGCAAATAAAAGTCATCTTTTTCAATGTCGTATCCTATCGTTCCCATATTTCCTAATTGGTTTTGAATGAT
>NZ_AUGI01000068.1 GCF_000422585.1 Hugenholtzia roseola DSM 9546 | reverse complement strand
GTAGAATCGGCTGAATTTGAGCTACTTAGCTATGTTGCGCCCGACATTCGCATTGTGCAAAATGGCAATGTTTTGGAAGCGACACTTTCCGAAAACGTCCCTTTTATATGGCAAATTTTAGATAGAAATTTGGGTACAAATGGTGAATTTGTAAGTGTATCAGGTTCGGAAAATCAGTTGATTTTCACGCCTACACAAAATGGCAGCTATCGCGTTTTGGCTACCTATGGTCAGGATTGTCAGACGGCTTCGCGTAGCAAAACCTTTGCAGCGATTACTTTGGGCGAGGAGGAAATGCCTGAAAATCAAGGATTTAGTGTTTTTCCGAATCCTACCCAAGACCGCGTAACGTTGCGTTTTGAAGCGAGCCAAAAAGAGTTGCAAATTCGCCTATATGATGCTTTGGGCAGAGAGCTTTTGCGCCAAACTTGGACAAATGCGCAAGAAGTGAGCCTTGATTTGGGTAAATTTGCCAATGCGGTTTATACGTTGCAAATTGTTTCCGACGAGATGCAGCAAACGGTTAAGATTGTAAAAGAATAGCGAAACCGTCGCCGAGGGCTTTGCCCGTCGGCGAGGTTTGAAAACCTTTTCTTTTTCTTTTTTTTGGTCTGCGACCGATTTGTTTTTGTAAAAAACTTGTTTTGACAAAGCCGTCGGCGAGGGCTAAGAGCCTCGCCGACGGCTTTTTTTTTGTTTTGAAAGGACTGAAAATGAAGCGTTAAACAAAATGGCTTTGCCTATGAAGATGAGGTTTTCAGTTCCCCAGAATGTCGTAAAATTAGAATAGAATAAAACAAAGAAAGTCTAAAAATTGGAGTTGAAAAAATCTAATCCATTTTCTCTTTTTTTCTCTTTTTTAGGCAAAAACACAAAAAAAGAAAACATTTTGTTAAGAAGTATTAAGTTTTTTGAGATTTTTTCGTCCCTGATGCGCTATTTTTTCGTATATTGCGATAGTTTTTCAACACTGTTTTGTTTCACACTACCCTTTATCACAACATACTTGCAACATGTCTGTATTACATTTTTTATATCATTATTTTAGATAAATACTGGTGTAAAAACAGAATTTTACTATTAGGTTGGATAATAATTTTTAGTTTATTTTTAAATTCATAAACATGCAAAACTTCCTGCAAAGCGTTGTTTTGTTGCTTTTTATCTGTGCAAAACGAGCTTTTGGTGCAAAAAAACCTTTTCTGAGCGATATTGTGCCAAATAAAACCAGCTTTTTTTCTCAATGTGATTGCGATAAATCCTTTCAAGTTTGGGCGAGTCGGCATATTGAGCGGCAGTCCGCCGCATTTCAATCCTTTTCAAAAACTTTAACCCTTATTTGATGTATGAAAACTAAAATTTTATACTTATTGATTTGCTTATTGCTGCCTGTCAGCGGGTTGCAAGCACAGTGGACAAATGTAGGCACAGCGGGATTTTCAGCGGGAGCTGTTGAAGACCAAAGTTTAGCTTTTCACCCCACTACGCACGAACCTTACATAGCTTATCGTGATAATGCGAATGGCAATAAAACTACTGTTATGCGCTATGATGGCACTAATTGGGTCAATGTAGGGACGGCAGGATTTTCAGGAGGTGGGGCGCGATTTCAAAGTTTAGCCTTTCATCCGACTACACACGAACCCTATGTCGCTTATCGGGACGATACCAATGGCGATAGAACTACCGTGATGCGTTATAATGGCACAAGTTGGGTCAATGTAGGCATAGCAGGCTTTTCAGCGGGTGCATCGCGACTTCAAAGTTTAGCTTTTCACCCTACCACTTATGAGCCGTATGTTGCTTATCGTGATATTGCGAATGGTTTTGGTACTACTGTGATGCGCTATAATGGTACAAACTGGGTCAATGTAGGCATAGTAGGGTTTTCAGCGGGTCAGGCAGAGTACCAAAGTTTAGCCTTTCACCCGACGACTAACGAGCCTTATGTAGCCTACCGTGATAATGCGAATGGCAATAAAACCACTGTGATGCGCTTTGATGGCACAAACTGGGTGAATGTAGGTACAGCGGGATTTTCGGCGGCTGGGGCATCATATCAGAGTTTAGCCTTTCATCCGACTACGCACGAACCTTATGTCGCTTATAGTGATTTTCCAAATGGACTTGGAACTACTGTGATGCGCTTTGATGGCACAAACTGGATGAATGTAGGCACAGTGGGATTTTCGGTGGGAAGCGCACTTTACCAAAGTTTAGCCTTTCACCCGACGACTAACGAGCCTTATGTAGCCTACCGTGATAATGCGAATAGCAATAAAACCACTGTGATGCGCTTTGATGGCACAAACTGGGTGAGTGTAGGTACAGCAGGATTTTCGGCGGCTGCGGCATCATATCAAAGTTTAGCCTTCCACCCGACCACTTATGAACCCTATGTCGCTTATCGTGATGCTGCCAATAGTTATGGAACTACCGTCCTGCGCTTTGTTGGTTCGCCTAACATATCGGTATTGGGCAATAGCACAGCGATTGTCAGTGGCAGTGCGGCAGTTTCGGCAGCGAATCACACGGATTTTGGTAGCCTGCCCGCTTGCGTAGGGACAAGCCAAACACGTACTTTCACGATACAAAATACAGGCTCTGCCATACTTAACCTTACAGGCACGCCTTTGGTAAGCATGTCGGGTGCTGGTGCTGCTATGTTTAGTGTAAATATTGTTCCTGCTTCGTCTATTGCACCTTCTCTAAGTAGCACTTTTGAAATTACCTACCTGCCCACAGCCGCAGGCACGCATGAAGCTACGGTTAGCATCGTGAGCGATGACCCAGATACGCCAAACTTTACTTTTTTAATTAGAGGGGTTGGTACAAATGCAGTAAATCCACTTATCGTCTGCCCCACGAATATTACGGTCAATAACGAATCGCCTATTTGCGCAGGCACGCGCGTGTGTTATCCTTTTCCTACGGCTACAGATAACTGCCTGCCTTATAGTGCGCCCATCACGGGCTATACTTATTTGGGTTCTATTGGTACGCAATCTTACTACATTTCTAATACAGAGATGGATTACCCGACGGGCTTGGCAAGTTGTAAGTCAAATGGAGGCTACATGGCACAAATCGGCGACGCAACGGAAGATGCACAACTTCGCACTTGGGTAACGGCTCATTTTGCAGGTTCGCCTGCACCCTATTTTGTGGGTTTCACCGACCTTGTCATTGAAGGCACTTTTGTTTGGGAAGACTGCTCTAATATGGGCTATACGAATTGGGCGGCAGGCGAACCTAATAACTGGGCAGTAGGGGGCGAACATGCAACGACGGTTTTGGGAAATGGGCAGTGGAATGACTACCCAAGTTATTTCTCTTTTAGACATATTTTAGAACTTAACGGCGCGTATATTACACAAACAGCAGGCTTGCCGCCTAATAGTGTTTTTCCTATTGGCACAACGACTAACACTTTTACAGTAACAGACGCAGCAGGGAATACAAATACTTGCTCTTTTGATGTAGTAGTAAATCCATTTATTGTTACGGTGAGTCCGCCTCCTACTTTTGATTGTCCCGCCAATATCTCGGTCAGTGGTGACCCACTACTTTGCGGTGCTACGGTTACTTTTCCAACTCCCTCGATTTGTGATGCGGTGAGTATTGTACAAACAGCAGGTTTAGCCTCTGGTTCAGTCTTTCCCGACGGCGTAACAACGAATACTTTTGTAGTAACTTACACTTCAGGAGCTACTAGCACCTGTTCTTTTACGGTTACGGTGAATGTTCCGCCTACTTTGGTTTGCCCTGCTGACGTTTCGGTTAATAGCGACCCTAACGTCTGTGGAGCTGTGGTCAATTACTCGATACCTACTTATTGTGCCGATTTTACAATTTCTCAAACATCGGGATTGCCTTCTGGTTCTCTTTTTCCCGTTGGTACGACAATAAATAATTTTGTTTTAGCAAATGCAGCAGGTAATATTGTTAGTTGCTCTTTTACTGTTACAGTAGCTGACACCAATAGTCCCGCTATTAGCTGCCCGACGAACATCTCAACAAATGCAGCAGTAGGTACTTGTGCGGCTACCGTTACTTATCCCCTGCCTACTTTCTCTGATGAGTGCGTCAATTACAGCGAACAAAACCTTTTATCTACTAATTTTACAGGCGGGGTTAACTTTCGGGGTAATATGTTTGACCTTACCGCTGGTGCTTTGCCTGTACAGATAAATTCGTTTAGACAGAGATTTGGCGGTACTGGCACGACAACCATGTTAGTTTATTATAAAGCTGGTACTTATATTGGTTCAGAAACAGATGCAACTGCTTGGACGCTCTTAGGAACTGCCACGGTAACTTCACCGGGTACAGGGGCTGTTGTAGATGTCCCTATAGGAGGGTTACAAATCCCCGCAGGGGCGGTTTATGGCATTTATATCACCACAAATGGAACAGGTCCCAGCATTAGGTACAGCTCCCCTATGGCAAATACCTATTCTGATGCAAATCTTACCATCACAACGGGGGTAGGCAAGGAATACCCTTTTGGGGCTACCTTCTCTCCGCGTACTTGGAACGGCACAATAAATTATTCCGTGCCTATTCCGAATACGGTAGTCGTTTCACAAACGGCAGGTTTGGCTTCTGGTTCAGTATTCCCGGTAGGCACAACAACCAACACGTTTGTCGTAACGGATTTGGCAGGCAATACCGCCACTTGTAGCTTCGATGTAACGGTTGCGGATAGTGAAAATCCGACGATTACTTGCCCTGCGAACATTTCGGTCAATAACGACGCTGGAGTTTGTGGTGCAACTGTAACTTATACCGCGCCTACCTTTGCAGATAATTGTGCAGGTGCAACGGTTTCACAAACGGCAGGTTTGGCTTCTGGTGCAGTCTTCCCGGTAGGCACAACAACCAACACGTTTGTCGTAACAGATTTGGCAGGCAATACCGCCACTTGTAGCTTTGATGTAACCGTTACGGACAACCAAAATCCGACTATCGCTTGCCCTGCGAACATTTCGGTCAATAACGACGCTGGAGTTTGTGGTGCAGCCGTAGCTTATACCGCGCCTACCTTTGCAGATAATTGCGCAGGTGCAACGGTTTCACAAACGGCAGGTTTGGCTTCTGGTGCAATTTTCCCGGTAGGCACAACAACAAATACTTTTATCGTAACGGATTTGGCAGGCAATACCGCCACTTGTAGTTTTGATGTAACGGTTACGGATAATCAAAATCCGACTATTACTTGTCCTGCAAATATTTCGGTCAATAACGACGCTGGAGTTTGTGGTGCAGCCGTAACTTATACCGCGCCCACCTTTGCAGATAATTGCGCAGGTGCAACGGTTTCACAAACGGCAGGTTTGGCTTCTGGTTCAGTATTCCCGGTAGGCACAACAACCAACACGTTTGTCGTAACGGATTTGGCAGGCAATACCGCCACTTGTAGCTTCGATGTCATTGTTACGGATAACGAAAATCCGACGATTACTTGTCCTGCAAATATTTCGGTCAATAACGACGCTGGAGTTTGTGGTGCAACTGTAACTTATACCGCGCCTACCTTTGCAGATAATTGCGCAGGCGCAACGGTTTCACAAACGGCAGGTTTGGCTTCTGGTGCAATCTTCCCTATTGGCACAACAACCAACACGTTTGTTGTAACAGATTTGGCAGGCAATACCGCCACTTGTAGTTTTGATGTAACGGTTACGGATAATCAAAATCCGACGATTACCGCCCCTGCTGCCGTTAGTGTCAATGCTGACGCTGGACTTTGCACCGCTTCGGGTGTGGCTTTGGGAACGCCTACGACGGCAGATAATTGTACCTTTGCAGTTACAAATAACGCCCCTGCTACTTTCCCACTTGGCAATACGACCGTTACTTGGACAGTATCAGACGGCGCAGGAAATACCGCCACTGCTACACAAGTTGTAAATGTAAGTTTTGCAGGCACTTTGACTTATTCTACCTCTACTTTCACCGAAAGTACACCTACTTCGGGTCAGATGGGCAATAGCATTACGATAACTGCTCCTTGTCCCATTTTCGCAGGTGCAAATGGCGATGATTTTGTGGCAAATGGTTGGGTTTCGGTTACAAACATTCCCGCAGGTTTAACGGCAGAGATTATCAAAATTGACGACCAAACGTTATCTTTTTCTTTGGTAGGAAATGCCAGTCCGCATACGCCAAATGAAAATGTAACGGATTTGACAGTTGCTTTTGATGACAACGCGTTTTTGTTTGGCAGTGTGGCGGCAAATATTGTAGGCAGCAACCGCAATGATTTAGTGGTTGATTTTAAAGCCTTAGTATTACCTAATTTGCCCCCTTGTCCAACGGTAGAAAATTTGGCAGCGACTCCGCTTTCATCAAATTCTATCTTGCTCACTTGGGATTTGCCTGTGGGCGTGGAGTATGTGGAGGTTTATCTCAATGGAACGGTAATAGCGAATCTTCCTATTCCTCAAAGCTCTTTTGTGGTAGAAAACCTCTCCCCCAGCACCCTTCATCATTTTGAAATTCGCACCCTTTGTAATGCTGCGTTTTCTAATATGATGGTCGTCTATGCTTCTATTGATGCCACAACCCTACCGACAAGCGCAAGCCTCGAATCGGTGCGCGAAGTTTGTGGCAGTGGCAGAGTGGTACTTTCCGTATCAGGCAAAACAGATTGGCAGGGTATTTATCGTTGGTATGAAAATGAAACCGACACTACGCCTATTTTTGAAAGCGCAAATGGCATTTTCGAAACGCCAATCCTAACCGAAAGCAAAACTTACTTTGTGAGCATCTTCGAATTGGGACAAGAAGGCGAAAAAGTGCCTGTCATTGCCTTAGTCAATGAAGCCTACGAAGC
>NZ_AUGI01000067.1 GCF_000422585.1 Hugenholtzia roseola DSM 9546 | reverse complement strand
TCTGAAAATCCTTTTTTATTTCAATCTCACTACGGACAAGGCAATGCCTTGTCCCTACATTCGAACTTAATTTTTAGAATTTAACATTACTGCCCTATATGGCGGGGCTTTGATTCGGAATCATTTTTTTGTATTTATGCAAAAAAATGATTTGGTTTTCGAACCCTCCCCTATGGGGGGAGGGCAGGGTGGGGGTTCAGGAGGTTTGCGCGAAGCACAAAACCCCGTTTTTTGACTTTCTGACCGTTGTAACAACGCTGCGCGTTTTGCATAAAGAGAACACAAAAATACACACAAGAGGGCTTTATTTCAGAAAGGTTAAATTTTAAAAATCAGGTGCAAATGCAGGGATAAGGCATTGCCTTGTCCTATGCCCCAAACCCTAAGGGTCTTCAAGACCCTTAGGGTTTAAGTCCAAATTTGACAAAACAAGGCTTTTCACAGAACTTGACCTTATTTGGCTGCACCTGCGGCTCTTTTTTGCCAAAGTGCTATTCAAAGATAGGGCTTATTTTTTAATTGTCCAAAAAAAACGAAGCCTTCTTATTTTTTGCCTCATAAAGCCTTAGAATCCGCAAGTCTTTTGAAACCGCAACTACCCAAATGGGCTTTTGGTGGGAAAAATCGCCCTTTTGGTCGAGTTTTTTTGAGAAAGGCAATTTTTTTGAAGCAGATGTTTTATATTTGGAAAAAGATGCTGCCCCTGCGCCCTTGTCCAATTTTTAATCTTTTTTCTTTTGCCGCTTTTCACACGCTTTCAACATTGCTACCTTGAAACTATCCTCACAATATTACCGCTTTTTTTTTTCCAAAAATGCTTGTTTTTTTGCAAAAGAAGCTACCCTTTGGGGCTTTCTTTTTTCTTGTACTTTTCTTTCCAAAGTTGAAGGCACAAACGGCTACTTCTCTTTATTTAGACCCCGAAAAAAAGCTAACACAATTTATTTGGCAGCAATGGCAAAAAGAAGATGGCTTGCCTCAAAATTCGGTGCAGGCACTTTTACAAACGCAGGACGGCTATCTTTGGGTTGGCACGCTTAATGGTTTTGCCAAATTCAACGGCGTTACTTTCGAGACCTTCAACACTGCCACACACAAGGGACTGCTTCAAAATCATATCACCGCCTTTTGTGAGCAAAACCAAGACCTTTGGATAGGTACAACGGCAGGGCTTGTGCGCTATCGAGGTGGCTATTTTCGCACCTTCACAACGCAAGACCAACTCCTGAACCAATCTATTCACGATTTATTACACTTTCAAAATCAACTTTGGATAGCAACCGAAGGAGGACTTTTTAAATACACGCGCCAAGTTTTTCGGGGCTATAACCAAAATCATGGCTTACCACTTGCGCCCATTACCGCCCTTTATGCCCATCAGAATCGTTTTTGGGTAGGGACAAAAGAGGGACTTTTTCTATATGATGCTGAAAATGATACTTTTTCTAAAATAGAATCGCTTGCTACTTTTTCCATTCGCGCATTGGCGCAGAAAGGCGAACAGCTTTGGATAGGCACAAAGGAAGGTTTGTTTTTATTGGATTTGAGCCAAAATGAGCCGCAGACGCTCGAAAAAATTGTGCCTTATGCCATTTCCACGCTCTATCTTGATGCAAGGGGGTCGCTTTGGATAGGTACTGAAAATCAGGGAGTTGGACGTAGGGTAGAGCCAAAAGAAGCCCATAAATCTAACCCAAGTAAATCTGACCCAAATAAGACAGCAACCATCGACTGGCTTTCCGTCAAAGACGGTTTTCCAAGCAATACCATTCTCAAAATTTGGCAGGATAGGGAAGGAAGCCTTTGGATTGCGACAGAAAGAGGCGGCTTAATACAACTCTTTGAAGGAAAATTTACCTTGTTTTCTGAAACCGAAGGTTTGGCAGATAAACTCACAAATTGTATCTTCGAGCATCAAGACTCTGCAAGTTCGGAAAAGGAAATTTGGGTAGGCACTAACAACGGATTGAGCTTGCTTAAAAAGGATACACTCTATAATTATAGCACCAAAGAAGGTTTGGGCGGAACGCACATTCGCAGCATTACGGCAGACAAGGCAGGTACGATTTGGGTCGGAACGTTGGGCGGCGGTATCGCTAAATTTGATAGAAAAAATAACCGTTTTCAGAGCTATCATATTCATAATGGTTTGGTCAATGATGCTGTCCGCGCTCTTGCGCCTGCTCTCGATGGCGGACTTTGGATAGGCACTATCGAGGGGATTAGCTATTTTAAAGAAGGGAAATTTGAAAATATTTCTATTCAAAATACGTTTATTACTAACGCCATTACTTTTTTGCATCAAAGTCCGACAGGTTTGCTTTATATCGGTACAGAAGAAGGACTTGCCGTTTTGGATAGCAAACAAAATGGGCGTTCCTATTTGCTCACCACACAAGACGGTTTGCCCAATAATTTCATTCTTTCACTATACGAAGAATATGACGCGCAAAAGCAAAACAGTACCCTTTGGATAGGCACAAAGGCGGGTTTGGCTATTTTAGATGAAAAGGGATTGCGTCAGATTCGGCAGGCACACAAGCATTATGAAAAGGGACACAAAGACCAAGATTTTCTTGGAGATGCCATTCATAGTTTGAATATTGATATAGAAAATAAAGTTTGGATAACCAGCAATGATGGTATTTTCGCTATCCAAAAGTCAGAACTATTGGAATGGTTTGAAAACGAAGGGGCGAAAAAAAGCCTACAAACGGTTTGGCACTTTGACGAGCAGGACGGACTTCGTAGTAGCGAAACGGCTTCGCTTTCCCAGCCTGCGGCTTTTATCGATAGTCAAAATCGCCTTTGGGTTGCAACTTCCGAAGGGGTAGCGGTTTTGCCCACACAAGCCCCCAAAATTCGCCGCAATAGGCTCACGCCGCTTTTACAAATTTTGCGTATCGAAACCAGCGAACGCCAAGAATTATCGCCGCCAGCAGGAGAGGCGGTTGTTTTTCATGGGGGAAATAATCAGTATGTTTTTCATTTTGAGGCACTTAGCTTTTTATCGGTAGGCAATATTCGCTTTCGCTACCAGCTCAAAGGCTACGACTCTCAACCTCGCCAAACGGCGGAGCGGAGCGTAAGCTATCCCAAACTGCCACCGGGCAACTACGTTTTTTGGGTTACGGCGGCAAATGCAGATGGTACGTGGCACGAAAAGGGCATCGAGATTCCAATTCAGGTAGAGCCGCTTTTGCAACAGCGCGTTATTTTTTGGGTTTTTATTGCCGTATTAGTTTTGCTTGTAATTTATTCTATCACAAAATGGCGCATCAGTCTTGCCAATAAAAAAGCCGAACAGTTGGAACTGCGTGTAGAAAATGCGTTGCAAGAGGGGCTTTCGCAAAGCCATCAAATTCGGGAGCAAGCCGAGGAGTTGGAAATTATCAATCGCATTGTGGCGCGTATTAATACCGAAAGTAGGTTCGAGGGTGTATTGCAAGTGCTTCTAAGTGAGGGCGTTACGCTTTTTGATAATTGCGATAGGGCTTATTTTTTACTCTATTCCGACCAAGATTATACCTTTGAGTTGGCGGCACTTCATGGCTACTCCCAAGAAAATATACAAGGTGCATTGTTTTCATTTAAAACAATTACTTCTTACTTTAAAAATAGTTTAGAAGTAGGTACGCATTTTTACAAACAATATACCGTAGAAGGAATACCTTATTTTATCCAAAATTATCGCCCTTGTTTTTCTTTGGTTTTGCCTATCAAACTGCAAAACAAACTTTCTGCACTCTTAGTTTTAGATTTTGATAAAAATAAAAAATTTGAAACGCGCGAAATCAAACAATTAGAGCGTTTTACCGAGCAGGCGGTTTCTGCCTTTATTCGCGCCCTTTCGATAGAGGAGATGGCGGCACAAAATCAAGCCTTAGAGCGAAGCATCGAGCAGCTTTCTGATAGCATCAAATATGCGCAAAGAATACAAAATTCTTTGCTTAAAAAAGTGAGCGATATTGCACCTCATTTTCAAGATTTTTTCCTTTTTTACAAGCCCAAAGATGTCGTCAGCGGCGATTTCTATTGGTTTTATCCTCTGCCTAAGCGCGTGATTTTAGCAGCCGTAGATTGCACAGGGCATGGTGTACCCGGTGCTTTCATGACCGTTATGGGCATTTCTATTTTGAATCAGATTGTAAAAGAGCGCGAAATTACTTCACCAAGCGAACTTCTTTATGCTTTAGATGCGCAAATAGCGGCGGCTTTTCGCAATAGCAATCCCAACGAAGAGCAAAAAGATGGCATGGATATGTCAGTGGTCATTATCGATTCTGAAAGGCAGGAAATTGCCTTTTCGGGAGCTAAAAATCCACTTTATTATACTCACGACGGAGAAATGCAGGTTGTCAAGGGTTCGAAATTTCCGATAGGAAGTGCAGGACATTACAAAAATAAAGTATTTGAAGATACCATTTTCAAATATGAAAAAAACGACACTTTTTATCTCTTTACCGACGGCTTTCAAGACCAATTTGGCGGAGAGCAGGGTAGAAAGTTTATGAGTCAGAAGTTTAGGGAATTTCTTTTGGAGTATAGCTATTTGCCCTTGCCCGAACAGTTGGAAAAATTGGAAAGTGCCTTCAAACTTTGGAAAGGAAACCACAAACAAACGGACGACAATTTGATTATTGGTTTCAAAATAAAGTAAAGTTTTGAACTTGTAAAAGTCATATATGCTTTCAGAACTTTTGTTGTCTTTTTTTGGCGTTGTTACAGCACTTGTAAGGCGAAAAAAGTCCGCGCAGATTTTTTTAATCTTCATTTTACCAATTCACATTCTCTGAATATTCTTGGTCTTTATAATCGTTAAAATCTCTTATCTTTTTGAACTCAAAAGTCTTAACGTTGATTTCCCAAATTGCAGGTTTTTCTTGAGTTTGACACTTGTAAGAGGTAAAACGCCTAAAGGAGCGAGTATAGGCACTTTTTGGCAAAAAAATGTAGTGCGAAAAAAGTTTGGAAAAGTCGTTTTTTTTCACTAAATTTGCATTTTGAATCAAAACAGACTTATTTTAAGAACAGATGGCATTTCTACGCAAAGACAAAAAAGGGGGCGAGTATTATCTTCGTATCTGCAACTTATCAAACACAAAGTGATTTTTTAGATATGCAGTCTGTTTCTCTTCAACATTTTTATCATAATTTAGATAAACTTAGTCTTTATAGTACAGAACTACAAAAATTAGTATTTCAAAAAAATAAGCAACTACAATCTTATGAGTTAGACTTAGTTTTTTATGATGTTACGACCTTTTATTTCGATTCAGAAGTAGTAGTAGAAGAAGCCTTGCGCCAGAAAGGTTTTAGTAAAGATGGTAAAATTGGTAAAACACAAGTTATTTTAGGATTATTATTAGACAAGAACGCATTGCCACTTGGCTACGGCTTGTATGCAGGGAATCAGTATGAAGGACATACTTTGGTCAAAAAAATAGATAAATTAAAGCAATTATATAATCTTAACAAGATAACTGTAGTAGCCGATAGTGGCAGGCTAAATGCTGCTAATTGTCAGGCAGTCAAGGGAGCAGGTTACGATTTTTTGCTGGGCGGACGATTGAAAAATCTGCCCCAAACAGTAAAAACAACGCTTTTAGATAAGACAAAATAAAGAAGATTTTTATATCCGTTCTGTGTTTAATAATCACACGGAACAAATCCTTAAATATTTACAAATCAAAAGACTGCCCGACCTGACCACTAAGAACTTGATAACCAAATACTTAGCCTAAAATGTAGTGCTACTAAAAAAAGCAACTGCTTGATAATCAAACACTTAACCCGACAAAGTGTCAAATTCAAGAGGCAAGACAGGCTGCTGCGCTACCAAAAAAGCACAGTAATTTTACACAGCCTTAAACAAAAAAAGCTCGCTTAGGCGGGCTTTTTTTGTTTGTTCAACTTTTATGGGCTTAGAAGCCTTATCATTTGATTTGACTTAAAAGTTCGCTATCGAGAGGGTCTATGGCTTCTTCTTTTGTCAGATTGCCATCTTTATCAAAGCGGACGGCAGTGGTTTCGTTCACAAAAGCGACAAAGGTAGTCGCACCACTTTTGTCTTCTACTTTTCGGACATGATGCTGCTTTCCAGCGTGCTTTTCGCCCAGATAATCAGCCACTTTCGGGGGCGTAGTCTGCGGATTGAGCGTTGTTACGGTTTCTATCCAAGCTCCTGCTGCGTCAAATTTGGCAACTTTAATTGTATTGGCTTCCTCGAAGATAACACTATGGAGCGAACTCAAAGGCAGGTAGCTAATGACCTTTACCCCTGCGTATTTGCTGCCAAAAGTGCCTTTGATAATATCGGGTAAATCTTGTGCGGAAAGGCTAACGGGCAAAGCCCCTACCAGCGTTAGGGCAAAAAGAAGGGTGAAAAAAAAGCGTGTCATATTCTTATTCATAAAAGTATTGTTTTTTTAGGAAAGTAAAGAAGAATGGAGAAACGGACAAAAGGGTTCTGCGTACAGTTTTTGGTAGGCAAGGTAGCTATTTTTTTTCCAAAATAAGTAAAAAAAACGCAGTTGAACAAAAAAAACAATGTTACAAGGCTTTGTAAAACGTCATGATTTTGTTCAAAAAGCGTAGCAGGGCGGCATCTGTTCTTTTTTAAAGCCTGACCTAACGTGAGCAAAAGGCTTCGGTTCAAAAAAAAGCGACCGCCTTATTTTTACCTTCCGCCTTTTTGGGCTGAAAATAAGTTTGGTAGGTGCTTTAATTGGTTTGTAGCGGCATCTTTTGCTTTTTGGCGGAGGCTTAGGCTTCGCCTATTGTGCCACCAAAGTTAGTAGGGAAGGTTGTTTCTTCGTCGTGTAATTTAATGCGTGAAAAAGTGCTTTCGTAGCGGTCGATGTTTTCTTGCAATGCCCCTAAAAGCCTTTTGGCATGGTCAGGTGTTAGGATAAGGCGCGATTTGACTTTTGCCTTAGGAAGTCCGGGCATCACTTGAATAAAATCGAAAATAAATTCGCTGCCTGAATGGGCAATCATGACCAAATTGCTGTACTGCCCTTCGGCAATTTCCTCGCTTAATTCGATATTGAGGGGCGAATTGTTGTCGTCTTTTGTTTGCATGTTATCTAAAAAGGTGTGAGAATCAGGAAAGTAAGAAGTGAAAAGCCATACTTTTGCCATTGTAAAGGCTTTCGGTAGAAAAGAAAAGGCTTAATCCTGCCAAAAATATCAAATCTTGGCGAATATACCAAAAAGAAGCGAAAGTTTTTTTGGTCTGATTCCTATGAAAATAGGCGAAAAACCGCCGCCCTTTTTCGCAGTGAGGTTGAGTTTTGGGGCAAGTCCTATCTTTTCAAACTTGAAGACACTGCTAAAACCTAATTATATTAGAGTTTATGAACGGAATTTTGTTATCTTTGCGTTGTTTTACGCTTTTATTTTTCTAACATGTACAATTCCTTGATAATCAGCGAGTTACAAAAAGACGAAAAGCAGTTTCGTGCCTTAACTTCTTTGCTTCCCGAAGAGTTTGAGGTGTTGTTGAGCAAGTTTGAGTCTGCGTTTGAGGATTATATTGCCAAATACAAGCTCGATGGGACACCTCGCTACAACAAATATAGTCCAAGAGCGACAAAAATATTGGGTAGCTGTGCCGAAAAGCTTTTTTTTATTTTGGTCTATCACAAACAAAACCCAACCCAAGCATTTTTAGCCTTTTCTTTTGGGCTGACCCAA
>NZ_AUGI01000066.1 GCF_000422585.1 Hugenholtzia roseola DSM 9546 | reverse complement strand
GGGTTTGGGGCATAGGACAAATCAATGCCTTGTCCCTACTTTTGGTATCAATTTTTTTGCATTTACGTAAAAAAATGATTTGCATTTCGAACCCTCCCCTATGGGGGGAGGGCAGGGTGGGGGTTCAGAAAACGGCTTACCTAAAAACCAAATCTATCACCTCATCGAGGCGTGCAGCCGTATGGATTTTGATTTTGTAGTGCTTAAAATCAATCCCTTTGGCGGCATATTTAGAGATGTAAATGTGCTGAAAGCCCAACTTTTCGGCTTCTGAAACGCGCTGTTCTACGCGATTGACGGCGCGAATTTCGCCCCCTAAGCCTACTTCGGCGGCAAAGCAGGTCTTGTCGGAAATGGGCAAATCCTCCATCGAGGAAATAAGCGACATACAGACGGCTAAATCTATGGCGGGGTCTTCTATTTTCATACCCCCTGCGATATTTAAAAAGACATCTTGGGTAGCCAGACGAAAGCCGCTGCGTTTTTCCAACACTGCCAAAAGCATATTGAGCCGTTTGCCATCAAAACCTGTGCTACTGCGCTGCGGCGTGCCATAGGCTGCCGCACTTACCAAAGACTGCACCTCGATAAGCAGGGGGCGATTGCCTTCTAAGGTTGCCCCAATAGTGATGCCGCTAAGGGCTTCTTCGCGTTGTGAAATCAGAATTTCAGAAGGATTCGACACTTGGCGCAATCCAGAGGCTTGCATTTCATAGATGCCCAACTCGGAGGTAGAGCCGAAACGGTTTTTGATGGTGCGCAAGATGCGATAGCTCAAATGCCTATCGCCCTCGAATTGGATAACGGTATCGACCATGTGTTCCAACACCTTAGGACCCGCCAAACTGCCCTCTTTGGTGATATGTCCGATAAGAAAAACAGGGGTCTGCGTTTCTTTGGCAAAGCGCAATAGCTCGGCACTGCACTCGCGCACCTGCGAAACGCTGCCTGCCGCCGATTCCACATATTGCGTGTGTAGCGTTTGGATAGAATCGATGACTAAGATGTCGGGTTTGGTTTCTTCTATTTGGCGGAAAATATTTTGCGTATTGGTTTCGGTCAGGATAAAACAGTTGTCGGAAATATTTTCCAGACGCTCGGCACGCATCTTGATTTGCTGCTCGCTTTCTTCGCCCGAAACGTATAGCACTGAAACCTGCGGCAGGGTGAGCGCAATTTGTAGCATGAGCGTAGATTTGCCAATGCCCGGCTCGCCCCCTAAAAGCACCAAAGAGCCAGCAACGATACCGCCGCCTAAGACGCGATTTAGCTCGTGGTCGGGCGTAACAAGGCGTTGTTCGGCGCGATAGGCTATCTGACTAATTTTTTTGGGCTTGCCACTTTTTTCCTGTCCGCGCTCGGTTTGGCTTTTCCATAGCTTTTTGGCAGCACTTTCCTGCTTATCGACAAGCTCTTCTACAAAGGTATTCCACTCCTCACAGGCAGGACACTTGCCCATCCATTTGGGCGACTCATGTCCGCAGTGTTGGCAGAAATAAGCGGTTTTTACTTTCTTTGCCATCGGTTCGTATTTTTTTGATAGGCTTTTGGATTCGAAAGATACAAAAAAAATGACAACTGTAGCGCGAAGCTCCAGCTTCGCCGTTCAACCGTCGACGAGGCTGTTAGCCGTCGTCGAGGTTTTTTGCCTATGCCGTTGTCCTCGCCAATGACTGAGGCTAACGAAACAAAGGTAGGGACAAGGCACTGCCTTGTGCCTATCTTTGGGTCTGATTTTTAGAGTTTAACAGGGCTACGTTACTACGTTTCTTCTTTCTCGACGGTTGTTGGGTTTATTTTTTTTATTTGTAAATCAAAAATGCTATCTTGCAAGCGTTTTTTGGCTAATATCAAAACGCTAATATCAAAACTTAGAACTCCCTATTTAATTTAGAAACTTCTTGCTATGTTGAAAAAAAGCCCGATTCTCAATAATCCCTATGAAGAACCAACGCTGCATTATCGCATAGATAGCAAAGGCGAACTCGATAACAGTGAAGTGTTGAAAGGACGAAGACCTTTTAATCCTTACGCGCCTACTCTGCCTGCTAAAAAAAAGGGGCAGTATGAAGCCAACTTAAAATTGATAAGCAAGCAGGAGCATCTTATCAATCTTTGTAGGCACGAAGTAGGGAAGTGGAGAAAAGAGGGTTACCCTCACACAACGGCGGTTACGAAAGAGCTTTTGCAGTATTGGTTTGACAACCCCGAAAGAATCGTTACCAAAAAGCTATTTTTTGCACAAAGAGAAGCCGTAGAAACAGCCATTTGGCTCAATGAAGTGGCAAGAAAGTCTAATAGTGGGAATCGCATCTTGGAAAGTTTGGAGGAAGCACAGAAAACACCAAGTGTCTTTGTAGAGGAGCAACTGCCACGTATTGCCTTTAAGATGGCGACAGGTTCGGGAAAAACCGTTGTGATGGCTTGTCTGATTTGTTATCATTTTTTCAATAGGGAGAGAGACCCGCGCAATCCTATCTTTGCCGACAACTTCCTTGTCGTGGCACCGGGCGTAACCATTCGCGATAGGCTTTCTGTCCTTTTTGTAGATGTCAAGAGCAAGCACCTAAGAGAGGCACAAGATTATTACGCACAGCGCGACCTTGTACCCTTTAAATGGCGCGAAAAGCTAAAAAACCTAAATGCGCATTTAGTCATTACCAACTACCATGCCTTCGAGCCAAAAGCCCTACAAGGCAATAAAAAAACACCCTTCGATGGAAAAATAAACAGCGATGGCACAAAAAATAATGAGGGAAAGGAAAGCCCCGCTAAGGCTATTAAGCGCGTTTTAAAAGATTTCAGACCCAACAGCAGGGTATTGGTCTTGAATGATGAAGCTCACCACTGCTACCTGCCCAAATCTAACGGAAAGGTAGAAGACGGCTTTGATGACGAAAATCAGAAGGCAGCGGTCTGGTTTAGTGGGTTGAGAGAGATGCACCGACTTTTCAAGATACGCACCATTTACGACCTTTCCGCAACACCCTACTATCTCAAAGGGTCAGGCTATGAGCCTTACAGTTTTTTTCCTTGGATTGTAACCGATTTTGGCTTGTTGGAAGCAATGGAGAGTGGCATTATCAAGATTCCGATTTTGCCTGAAACAGACGATTCGCAAGAACTTCTCTATGCCAAATTTCGAAAACTTTACGAACACATCAAAGACGAACTGCCTAAAAACTCGAAAAAAGAGCTGCATACAGAGCAGGAAAAACGAAAGGTAAATTTGCCTACGCTACTCAATAACGCCTTTACACAGTTTTATGGGCATTACGAAAATTATGACAAAGGCAAACGGAAGGGCGGCGAAATGATTGCCAACGTCTTCAATCCGCTTCCTGTCTTTATTGTCGTTTGCAATAATACCAACATCTCAAAAGAAGTCTATAAATATATTGCAGGCTATCAATTTGTAGATGGCAATGGCGAGGTGCAAACCGTTTCGGGCATGCTGCCACTTTTTTCTAACTATGACCCCCAGACTTTGCAGCCTAAGCGAAAGCCGCCGACCTTGCTTATCGATAGCAAAGCCTTAGAGGAGGCGGATTTGATTGATGATACCTTCCGAAAAACTTTCGAAAGGCAGATTCAGAATTTCAAAGACGAGCATACACAACTTTACGGACAAGGCGAAAAGGTGTCGGACGCACAAATCTTGCGCGAAGTAGTCAATACCGTAGGCAGGCAGAATAAGTTGGGCGAACACGTCCGCTGTGTCGTGTCGGTAGCCATGCTCACCGAAGGGTGGGACGCAAATACGGTTACACACGTCATGGGCATACGTGCCTTCGGCTCGCAGTTGCTTTGTGAGCAGGTAGCGGGCAGAGCCTTGCGTAGGGTCAATTACGTCTTGCAGGGATACGACAAATACGGAAACCCCACAGACGACAAGCGAAAAATAGTGGTAGAAAAATTCCCCCCCGAATACGCATACATCATCGGGATTCCCTTCGACTTTAAGAGCCAAACCAAAAAAGAAGACGAGCAGGCAGAAGGTACAACAACTACCTACCATCACGTTTATGCCATACCCGAAAGGGAAAAGCAATACCAGCTCATTTTGCCCAACGTAGAAGGCTATAAAACCGAATATTTAGAGGGCAAACTTTCATACGACTTTGCAGGAGTAGAAGACTTCGAAATTACGCCTATGCCTACCGTAACCGAAATGGCAAGTCCGCTGCTCAATAGCGTAGAAAAGCTAAACATCGAGAGCGTGTTACAAAGACGCACCCAACAGCTTATCTTTCATATCACGCGCTGGGTGCTGCACTATCATTTTTCAGATGAAAACCAAAACCCTTATTTTCATAAATTTGAGGAAGTGAGGCGCATTGTGGAATTTTGGTATCAAAACAAAATCAAAGTTTTTAACCATAAATCGGAACGCTACAAAAAGCAACTCTTTTTTGAAGACCCCAAGCGCATGGCAGACCATATCGCCAGAGGCATCAATCCTGCGCGAAACACAACGGAATTTATACGACCCATCTTCAACTATTACAATCCCTTTATTTCTACCAGCGAAATAAATGGCTACACCAAACAAGACGTTTTTCCTACCCAAAAAAGCCACGCCAATTTAGTGGCAATGGATAGCGATTGGGAGGGCATTGCTGCCAAAACCTTAGAGGAAATTCCACAAGTGGTTGCTTATGTAAAAAATCACTTCCTCAAATTCGAAATTCCCTATCTGAAAGCAGGCAAGCCCGCCAAATACAGACCCGACTTTATCGCCAAAATCCAAAAGGGCGATAAAACCTATATGCTTATTATCGAAATTAGCGGCATGAGCCAAGATAAAGACGAAAAAAAATGGTTCCTAACCCAAAAATGGCTACCTGCCGTCAATGCCGTCCGACATCAGCCACAACACCAATATCCGCAATGGCATTTTATTGAAATTAGCCAAGATATTCGCGATATTCGGGTAGAATTGATGGATAAAATTGAAAGTCTTTAACCGTCGTTGAGGCTTTCAGCCGTCAACGAGGTTTTTCAGACCACTAACGACAAAAGTAGGGACAAGGCACAGCCTTGTCCGAAATTAGAAAACCTCGCCGACGGGCAACGCCCTCGCCTACGGTTAAAAAAGCATTAAAAAAAATAAAACCATGAGCAAAAACAAAAACAACCTCCCTACAAAGGGAAGCAAATTTCCCGAAGACAAAAGAGCCGCTATCCCCAGCACCGAAGAAGCAGGGCAGGAACGCGACAACCCCATTGCGGCAAAAAGCCAAACGCTTTATCTCGACAAAAGACCCAAAAATAGAGAAGACGACCCCGAACTCTTTTGGCTTGGAAAGTATGGCGAGCAGGAAACACAAGACCAGCTTGCCGTAGATGTGCGCTCTTTGTATCGTTACGAACACGTTGCGCCTGAATTGATTATCAAAAACTTATACCAAATCAAACAGAGCAAGCCCGAAGAATCGCTTTTCCAAATCAACGAACTTTTTGGCGGCATCTTAGAAAAAGACGAACTCGAAAAAGTGCCAAGCTATTACACACACCAAGACGGCTGGACAAATAGGCTCATACAGGGCGATAGCCTGCTGGTCATGACCTCGCTGCTCGAAAGAG
The DNA here is from genome assembly GCF_000422585.1 of Hugenholtzia roseola DSM 9546. Classification (NCBI taxonomy): domain Bacteria; kingdom Pseudomonadati; phylum Bacteroidota; class Cytophagia; order Cytophagales; family Bernardetiaceae; genus Hugenholtzia; species Hugenholtzia roseola. Next base: position 2,574 of record NZ_AUGI01000066.1, on the reverse strand, counting down.
AAGGCATGGCGGGGCAGGTGCAGACCATCTTTATAGACCCCCCATACGGCATTAGATATGGCGGAAATTGGCAACTCAAAATCAATAACAGAGAAGTAAAAGACGGAAAAGACGAAGACATTACCGCAGAACCCGAACAGATTAAAGCCTTTAGAGATACGTGGCAAGACGGTATCCATTCCTACCTTTCCTACCTAAGAGATAGACTCCTGATTGCACACAAATTGCTAAACCAAAGCGGCTCCTGTTTTGTCCAGATTTCAGACGAAAACGTGCATCTGGTCAGATGCCTGATGGACGAAGTCTTTGGTAGCGAAAATTTTGTGAGTCAGATTGCTTTCAGAACAACAGCAGGTGATACAAGTTATACGTTGCCTACAATGGGCGATTTTATTATTTGGTATGCCAAAAAGAAAGAAAAAGTTAAGTATAGGAAAGTTTTTATAGACAAAGTATTGGGCGTAGGAAGCGGAAACATGTACACCTATGTTGAAAATGAAGATAGGAGTATTATTCGCAAGCTCACACAAGAAGAAATCATGTTTCCTAACACCATTCCTAAAAATTGGCGAGTTTTTAGAATTGCTGATTTAAAAAGATTAGGAAAAAGCAATACAAATACGTTTAAGTTTGAGTTTGAAGGAAAACTTTATTATTGTGGAGATAGACATCAATGGAAAACAACAAGAGAAGGCTTAGAAAAATTAAAAGCCGCAGGTTGGCTTATTGCTACAAGTAATACTTTGTGTTACAAAAGGTATTTTGATGATTTTCCTATCACAGAATTAGGAAATATGTGGACGGACACGCAAGGTTCATCTGATAAGTCTTATGTTGTCCAGACTTCAAATAAAGTTATCCAACGCTGTATTTTAATGACAAGCGACCCTGGCGATTTGGTATTAGACCCTACCTGCGGTAGCGGTACAACGGCTTATGTCTGCGAGCAGTTTGGGCGGCGTTGGATAACGATAGATACGAGCCGCATAGCGGTCAATATCGCCAAGCAGCGTCTGATGGTAGCGGTTTTTCCGTACTATAAATTGGTAGATGAGTTGGGCGAAAATGTGCGCAAGGGCTTCGAGTATAAGACCGTTCCCCATGTTACGCTCAAAAGTTTGGCAAATGACGAACCTCCCGCAGTGGAAACACTTTACGACCAGCCTTTGGTAGATAACAAAAAGATGCGCGTTTCGGGTACTTTTACGGTAGAAACGCTGCAAAGCCTCAATCCGCTTTCGCCACAAGATTTAGACACTGCCGTCCAAGATACAGATTCGAGTTTTGAGGAGCGTGTGCGTCAGCATTTATTAAGTGCGGGCATCAAAAATGGGCGGAAAGATGAGCGCGTTGTGTTTGCTTCGGTAGAATTTATCAACGACAACGGACTGCATGCCGAAGGGTATTATCAGAATGAAGGAGGTGAGCAAAAAGCCTATTTTCATATCGGTCCCAAATTTGGCAGCATAAGCCGCGCTTCGGTGAATGAAGCGATTAGAAGTTGTCGTTTTCGGGGTGATGCCAATTGGCTTGTGCTGCTGGGTTTTAGTTTTGAAAGCAACGTCAATTCGAGTCAGGTAGAAAGTCAGCGTGTCGGGAACATAGAAATTACGAAGGTGCGCATGCATGACGACTTGCTTCAAGAGGGTTTGATGAAAAAGCCGCCTAAAAGTGCGGGTAGTTTTATCACGATTGGCGAGCCAGATATTGCCCTTCACCGCAAGGGCGATAGCGTGCAGGTAGAAATCTTGGGTCTTGATATTTACAATCCCATCAAGGATACGGTCATGGCGCGTGAGGTGCATGAGATAGCCTATTGGGTTGTAGATGACAACTATGACGGCACCAACTTTGTCGTGCGTCAGGTATTTTTCTGTGGGGGCAAAAAAGAGGAATTTCAGAAGTGGGAAAAAGGGCTTCAATCGCTTGCCTTGCAGCACGCTAAAAAGAAAGCCGAAACGACTCTCAAAATCGAACTCGACTACGAGGCTATCGAGCGACTCTACGGACACATTTCGCACCCTATCGCCCTAACAAAGGAAAAGCAGCGCATTGCGGTTCGCATCATTAGCCAATTTGGAGAGGAGAGTACTAAGGTGATAGAGGTAGTGAAATGATAGTTTTCATTTTCCAACCGTCGACGAGGCTGTTAGCCGTCGTCGAGGTTTTTACGCCGTTGTTGGTGTCCTCACCTGAGAAACCGTCGCCGACGGGCAACGCCCTCGCCGACGGTTTATTTTAGTTCAAATTCTGCCATTTTGTCTTGAAAATAGCGGCGTTTTTATTTTTTCGCTACAAAAAAGCAGTAATTTGTAAAAATAATTAAATTTGCCTTTTCTGAAAAAAAAGTGCCTTTATTGCACGTATAGGGGTATGATGATTTTGGTTTGATGTTTTTTGCTAAAAAAGGTAGTATTAAAAAAATGGAATGGCTGACTTTCTGTCAATAGTTTTGTAAAATAGTTACAAATCTTTCGACTTTGGGGTAAAAAACGCTTCTTTAAAATTTTTTCGACTATTTTTGGGCTTCGATTTGGATTTGAAAAAAGTCTTTCCTACCTTTGTGATGTCGCC
>NZ_AUGI01000063.1 GCF_000422585.1 Hugenholtzia roseola DSM 9546 | reverse complement strand
ACAGTTTCGCCATTGTCAAGCTCTACTTCTACTATTTGAATATCGCCGCCAATAATGCGGTAGTCTATTTCGTGAGATTTCATCGGTTTGGTGGGGAAAGTGAGAAAATAAGAAGATTTGTTTGAAAAACGACACACAACAAACAGTCTTGTTGCATCAGGTCAGACAATTTTAAAGAAAAAAAACAAACCCATCTATCTCAATTTTATGAAACCCCAAAAAGAGTTTGCGGAAGTGGCTTTTCAAACAAGGAATTTAGCAACAAAAAACCCAAAATGCTATTAAAAGCATTTCGGGCTTGCAGCACGTTGTTGCAACGATAAAAGCCTTAAATGCACCCCACCCCAAACCTCAGTAATGTTAAGTTCTGCGAAAAACCTTGTTTTGCCAAATTAGAAACGAAATAAAATTTGGACTAAACCCATTTTTAGGTCTGAAAGTCCTTTTTTATTTCAGTCTCACTGCGGACAAGGCAATGCCTTGTCCCTACATTTGAATCTGATTTTTAGAATTTAACATTACTGCCATAGGGCGGGGCTTTTATTCGGTATCATTTTTTACATTTATGCAAAAAATGATTTGGTTTTCGAACCCTCCCCTATGGGGGGAAGGCAGGGTGCAGTAATGTTAAGTTCTGCGAAAAACCTTGTTTTGCCAAATTAGAAACGAAATAAAATTTGGACTAAACCCATTTTTAGGTCTGAAAGTCCTTTTTTATTTCAATCTCACTGCGGACAAGGCAATGCCTTGTCCCTACATTTGACTCTGTTTTTTTAGAATTTAACATTACTGCCATAGGGCGGGGCTTTTATTCGGTATCATTTTTTACATTTATGCAAAAAATGATTTGGTTTTCGAACCCTCCCCTATGGGGGGAGGGCAGGGTGGGGGTTCAGAAACTTTGCACGAAGCTAAAATTTCGCGCTACACTTTCTTGATAGATTTAAAACGTTCTCTTATTCTAATAATTCCCCAAAGGAAAAGTAATGCCTACATTAAGAGCCAAAACGCCATTATTGAGTGTAGAGAGCGAACTTTTCGTAATGTCGGTTAAGCCGCGATGAAAGCGCACGTCGAACAAAAGCCACTTGCCCTCGCCTAAGCTATAATGCAGCCCTGCACCTAAGAGCAAGCCCAAATCGCCGCTTTCGAAGTTGGCTTTGACATCTTGCGCAGCGGCATCACCTATTTTCTGTTTGGCAGAAAGCAAAATGCCATAACTACCACCGATAAAGACCTTCGGAACAATATCCGAACCCTCGCTCACAAAATAGTAGGTAGGGATAATGGCAAGCTGACCATAATTAAGCGATGTGGTAATATCAGGTGCATTGTCGGATTGTAGAGAAGCCCCTTTCATGGCAAAATCCACTTCGGCGGTAATGCCGAAAGTAGGCACGACGCTATAATTGAAGACAAGACCTGCATTAGCCCCTACTTTGCCGCTATAAGGCTCGGCATCTTTGCCGTAGAAATTTGCCACATTCAAGCCTGCACGCAAACCGATGGAAGTATTCACCTGTGCCGAAGCAGAAAGGCTAAGGGCAAATACAAAAAACAAGAGAAATAAGAATTTTGTAGTTTTCATGTTAAGGAAGATGATAGTAAATTGTTGTACTCAAACCGCCTGCCAAAATAGACTGAAAAGGAAATTTTTATAGATAAAAAAAACAGTTACCAGCCGAAGCCGATAACTGTTTTTTAAAACTATGGTCTAAGACCTAACTAAAATTAGTCAAGCTCTACACCAGTTCCGTAGTGGATATCACGGATATAGTTCATACCAGAGTAAGTTTCGAACAAGCCGAAGTTACCACCAGCAGGACCACCGATGAAGCGGAATGGCTCACCATCAGCAGGGATAGATGGGTGGTTCAAAGGCAATACGAATAAGCCAGAACCTTGGTCTGTTACACTAACACCGATAACGCGTTCTGCATTGTAAGGGTCTACGATAGCGCGACCTGCAAAGCCAGTATCACCGATAAGAACGTTGATAGCAGACAAGCGGAATGACAAGAACAACTCGTTATCTACGTTGTTTTCGTTGTAACCTAAGTACTCGTCAATAGCAGAGTAGCCCAAACCAGTGTTTGTAGACTGACGGATACCTTCAAAGTAGTTAGAGAAACCAACAAAACCACCGAAAGCACCACTCATGCCACCTGAATGACCGTCAGCACCGTTTCCGTTCAAGAAATACTCAAACTGAGTACCAAGAGGAATACCGCCTAAGAAAGCGTGTGTCGCTTGCAAACGAGCGTTGAAGGCATTTTGGATAGCACCTACACCTGTTGCAACACCAATCGCTTCTACGGCAATATCAGCAGGCGTGATAAGAGGCTCAGTAGGAAGGAATGGATTGTTAGGAATAGTTACGTCAAAAGTAGAAAGAGGACCAGTAGTTGGGAATGAACCACGGCTATTAGTAGGAATTGCATCAAATGCATCTCTGATAGTAGTGTTCAATTCGTCTAAGTCTTCAGCAGACTTGTTACCACCGTATACATAGATTTGAGGACGTACTGCATAACCTAAACCACCATTCGCGATTGTAAAGCGAAGGATAGCAGGAGTAAGAGCAGCTCTTACAGCAGCGTTGTTATCAGAATCCGTAGCGAAAATTTCCTCGATAGTGAAAGGAATGTTATTGGCTTGAGCAGTAGCGTAATCAGCACCTGCTTCATAAATCTCAATACCAATCACTGTGCTTCCACTGAATACAGGATAACCGTAAGCACGCTGACCGCCTGCCGCAGTAGGCTCAGCAAACCATACTACGTATGAGTTGTCTTCTGCGTCAAGGTCAGTGTTAGCGTTAGGGTCAGAAAGTTTATCTTGGATAAAGCTACCTACGCCAGTACCATTGATAACATAGTTATCAACAGAAGAACCACCTAAGCCGAATTCAGCATCAAGAGAAGTTTGGTCGTTAGGTACAAAGATGCTCAATCCGCCGTCAAACAAAGTACCGTTCAAAGCTGCGTCATAAGCACCAGCATCTACGATGCGAACGCTGATAACCTGACCAGTAGCGTCAACTTCTGCCACGAAGCTCGCAGCGCGTTGTGTTTGGTTGGCAGCAGGGATAGAAGTACCTTGTGTATAAGTAACAACAGGAACGAATACATAGCCAGAACCAGTAGCAGTACCGTTGTTTACAGTCAAGTCAAGCGTGTTAGCTGTAACAAAGCCTGCGTGTGCAGGGTTGAACTCTAACTGACCGTTATTGATAACAAACAACTCATCACCATCTGTGTCTGAATCAGCAGAAGCATCTTGCTGCGAATATCTAAAAGGAGAGTTATTCAAAGCAGTAAGGGCTGCAACAGTCCAGTTAGAAGAAGAAGAAGTAACTTCAATCTCCTGAACAGTACCGATGTCATCACCACTTGAGTTTTCCCAATCATACTCAAAATCAGCTACAACGCTAAGTGTCAAGCCAGTGATTTGAGGAATGTTGATAACAGGGTCAAGACCAGTCCAACGACCAGTTTCTTGTGAAGGGAATGCAGCGATAGGGTCAATGAAACCGTAACCACCGTCGATGATGCGTACATTTGTACGGATAGCAGTAGCAGGAGTTTGAATAGTACCGAAACCTGTTACGCCAGTAGTGTTACGCATGAAAGAAACCGAAGGAGCGGCAGTGTAGCCAGCACCAGGGTTCGTTACACGAATACGGAATACTTCACGACCTCTGTCATTAGCATCAGCAGCAGTCAATACAACTTGACCAGTAGCTTGTGTGCCAGCAGTAGGCGCAGAGAAAGTAACCATTGGAGGCAATACGTCTGTAGCCGTTGCGTTAGCAGCGTCAGTAACGTCAGCCAAGTAGTAACCAGGATTCAAACCAGCTACGCCAGCAGCGTCAGCAGCTTGGAAAGAAACTCTGTCTTCAGCAGTTGCACCACCAGGGTTTACTACCAAGAAGTCTGAACCACCGATACGCTCGGTAAGAAGACGGTCACCGTTGATGTAAGCTACATTTACAACAGCAGGCTCATCTACGAATGAAGCTCTCCAGAAAGAGAAGTCTGCCAAATCGTTAGCACCAGTTTGGATATCACCAGACTGTGTGTCGTTAGCAGTATTCATTGTGTAAAGGAAGCGAGTGCTTGTAGCAAGACCGAAGTTATCAGTTTGCTCGTCGTCGTCAGTAGAGCCGTCAAAAATAGGGTCGAAAGCATACCAAATACGGTCAGCAGCGAAGTCAGAAGCCAACACTTTGATAGGCAAACCAGAAGCAGTAGCCGCTACTAACATAGAGTAGTCGCCGCTTCCATTGACAGTAGAACGCTGAGAAGCCTCTTCGTAAGCGATACGCTGGATTTGACCAGAACGGTTAGTTTGGTCGCCACCGTTGATACCGTTATTGTCAAGGTATACAGAGTTGTTGTCGATGATATACTTATCCCAGAAACCACCTGCATCAACGTCGATGTGTGCTGTGATAGGCGTACCAGAAGGAACGTTCTCTTCGATAGAGTTAGTAAGGTCGATTTCAGCTACAGCCTTACCAGAAACGTTAGCGATGTCTTCGATAGCAGCGTTAGGGCTGTTAGGGTCATCGAATACAGGAACTACGTTACCTACATAAGCGATAGCACCGTTAGCTACACCACCGTTAGGAGTAAGGTTAGAAACGTAGCTTACGTTAGTGTGGTCTGGAGCGTCGATATGAACCGCTACTTCACCGCTATAAAGTTCGAAAACAGCAATACCAGACTCGTCAGTAGTAACGGTCTGTACCATTGCGCCACCGAATTGAGTAGCAGTAACAGTTACGCCAGCAACACCTTGTACGTCTTCTAAGCGACCGTTAGTGAAAGCAGAAGAACCGCCAGGCACTACAGTAACGGCATAAAATACTTTACCGCCAGCATTGTCGCGCATCATTTGGTCGAGCGCAGCGCGGAAAGTTTCAAGGTCTTTGATGTTGTTGAGTTCGTTAAGAGCAGCAACAGAGTCTCTTTTTTGCTGTTCCCATGCACGACGGTTTTCTAAGTCGTAAGCATCATCCTCCGTGAACTCGGTACGGTTACAAGCAGAAAACGCTACAAGCGCTAATACAACTGCTACGTATTTGAAGGAATAAATGAAAAGATTTTTTAACATAAACAATAGAGTTTAGTGTAATTATGTTTATCAAGTCGTTGTTTTCGCACACACTTTATCTCTACACTTGTGCTGCAAAGGTAGGTCAATTTTTTCGAACCACCAAACTTTTTCGAAAAAAAAGACATAAATTTTCTTTTTGCTTTTGGAATCCCAAATATTTGAGTAAATTTGCAGGTGAATAAATACAAGTTTCCGTATAGGCGCGAGGGGATTTGTTGGTATCTTCTTGTTTTCTCCTTATATAATAAGGTATAGATAGTTGTAAGAGCCTCTTTTCGCCCTTTTGGAACACTTGTTGCGGTCTTAACTCTTTATTTAGGAACATCAAAACTTAACCCAAAAGCGATGAAGTCAAACAGACTTTTTTCTCTCCTCGCATGCATAGCCATGCTCTTCACTTTCGGCGTAGCCTCTGCCCAAACCGAACCCGCTACGGAAGGTGACAAAGGTGGAAGCCTCCAAGTAGGTTTTCGCTTAGGTACTACTTACTCTAAGTTCTTATTGAACGATGCAGGTTATTCTGAGTATGCCGACTACAACCGTCGTCGCGTAGGCTTTACAGGTGGCGGCTTCGTTACTTACAATTTTAGCAAGTGGGTAGGTCTTTCAGGTGAAGTATTGTACTCACAAACTGGTACAAACAACATCAACTACCAAGTAGGTAATATCGCAGGCATGACCGACTATAAGACAAGCAATATTGCTTTGAACGTATTGGCGGACATTCGCGTACCCGTTATCTCTGTTTATGAGCCACGTTTCTATGTAGGTCCTTCATTCGACTTTATCGTAGATGGCTGGAATGAGCGTTATACTGGCGCAGCAGGTAGCACAAGCTATGTTGGTTCTGCAAAAGGAGCTACTGACGCTACTAATCAATTCAAAGTGCTTGACTTCGGTATGATTGTAGGTGCTGGTTTGGATTTCGACTTGAAATTTGCAAAATTGAAATTAGACGCACGTTACCGTCAAGGTTTGAGCAACATCAACAACAAGACCAACCAAAGCCTAAACCGCTACTTAGTGGGCAAAGATATGCACTCAAGCAGCTGGATTTTCACAGCAGGTCTTGGCTTCTCTATCGGCAAATAATTGCCCCTTTATATAGGAGAAGAGAAACCTATAAAGTCTAAGACTTTATAGGTTTTTTTGTGTTTTTTCTGAACCCCCACCCTGCCCTCCCCCCATAGGGGAGGGTTCGAAAACCAAATCATTTTTTTCGCATAAATGCAAAAAAAATGATTCCGAATCAAAGCCCCGCCCTATGGGGCAGTAATGTTAAATTCTAAAAATTAAGTTCGAATGTAGGGACAAGGCAATGCCTTGTCCGCAGGGTAAAATTGAAAAATTTTGTTAGTTCATTCGTGCATGGTTCGGACAACGCAGTGCGTTGTCCCTACAAAATAGAGGCGGGTACGAAATGCAAATTATTTTTTTGCATACAAAGCGACCAACATTTCGGCACAACGCTCGCCATCAATCGCTGCCGAAGCGATACCACCTGCATAGCCCGCTCCCTCGCCCGATGGAAAAAGGCGTTTGATTTGAGTGTGTTCCCTGCTTTGCGCCTCTCTTGGGATTCTAACGGGGGAAGAAGTGCGGCTTTCTACCCCTACAATTTGGGCTTCATTGGTCAGATAGCCCTTCATTTTCCTACCAAAAGCAATAAAACCCTTGCGTAATCGCTCGGCGATAAAGGCAGGCAGCACCTCGTCCATTTTTACCGAAACCAAACCGGGCTGATAAGAGGTATCTAAAAGGCTCTGTGAAAGGCGTTTTTCTACAAAATCGACCATCAATTGGGCAGGGGCAGCCTGTGTGCCACCAGCTAAGGCGCAGGCTTTTCGCTCGATGTCTTGTTGGAAGCGCAGGGCAGCCAAATTGCCAAAGGTCTGATAGGGCTTTTCCAACTTATATAAATCGGCAGGCTCTACCGCCACGACAATTCCCGAATTGGCATATTTAGAATTGCGGCGCGAAGGCGACATGCCATTGACCACCACTTCGCCTGCCTCCGTAGCCGAAGGAACGATAAAGCCCCCTGGACACATGCAGAACGAAAAAACGCCTTTTTCCTGCCCTTTAAACGCAACCTGCTCCACCAAAGCATAAGAAGCCGCAGGAAGCAAACCCCTTTCAGGACGGTGATATTGTATGCTATCGATAAGACTCTGACGGTGTTCTATTCGCACCCCCAAGGCGAAAGGTTTTGCCTCTATCTCTATTTTTTTTCGGTCTAAAAGTTCGAAAATATCACGCGCCGAATGTCCTGTGGCTAAAATAATGCCTATGCCTTTTATTTTTTCGCCACTCTCCAAAACTACGCCTTTTGCTTCTTCTTGGTCTAATATCAAATCTATGACTTTGGTATTGAAATGCACTTCACCGCCTGCTTCTATGATGCTTTTTCTGATTTCGGCTACAATACGAGGCAGTTTGTTTGTTCCAATATGGGGGTGTGCTTCTACCAAAATATCCTCACTTGCGCCATGTGCTACAAAAATTTCTAAAATCCTACGCCAGTCGCCTCTCTTTTTCGAGCGCGTGTAAAGTTTGCCATCGGAATAAGTACCCGCTCCGCCCTCGCCAAAACAGTAATTCGATTCAGGATTTACTAAGTGCCTACGGCTAATGTTGGCGATGTCTTCGGTGCGATTTTTTACATCTTTGCCGCGCTCTATCAAAATCGGTTTGATGCCCAATTCTATTAGGCGCAAAGCCGCAAACATGCCTGCCGGTCCTGCCCCTACGACAATCGCCTGTGCCGCACCCGCTACATTGGGATACGACCTTTGATAGGAAACGCGCTCTTTGATAGGCTCATTCTCAAAAACCTGCGTTTCGACAACGACCTTGACAGGGGCTTTTCGAGCATCAATGGAACGCTTGGCTTGGCGGATAAAACAAGGCGCGTCGGCAGAAATTTTCAAATCCTGACGCACATACGCCTCGAAAAGAGTCGTATCGAGGGCAATTTCAGGCGCAAGGGTGTACGTAATTTGGCGCATAGGCTAAAAACAAAGTTCTTTTCTACAATAAATTTCTCTCCCTAAGCATTTTGGCAGAGCAAAGGATTTTGATTTGCACCTGCAAAGATACCGATTTGCCCTCATTTTTTGGATACATTTTTGAAAAAGCTATCTTTGGGCTGTCAAAACAGACGTATTTCCCACCTTTCTTTTTACCTTTCAAATCACAAGTTTCCTATGCTACTTTCAAAATTTAATTGGGCAAACACGCCTTTCAAAAGCCATCTCTTGGCTTCTACCTTTGGGCTTTTCTGCTTCCTTTTTGCTTTTTCGGCAAAGGCGCAAATAGAAAAACTCGAAATTCCTGCCATTTCCATCAAAGACATCGACGGCAATACGGTCAATATCCAAGACTACATCAACAAAGATGCTCCTACCATTATTAGCTTTTGGGCTACTTGGTGCAAACCCTGCATCAGCGAACTGACCGCCATCAACGAAGAATATCAGGATTGGCAGGAAGAAACAGGCGTGAAATTGTTGGCAATTTCAACAGACGACGCGCGTAGTCGTACCCGTATCCCGACGATTGTAAATGGCAAGAATTGGGAATTTGAGGTCTTCAACGACGAAAACGGCGAACTAAAACGCGCCTTAGGGGTGCAAAATATGCCCCACACGTTCATTTTAGACAAGAACGGAAAAGTGGTCTGGCAGCATGCCTCCTACAATCCCGGTGATGAAGCCGAGTATTACGAAGTCTTGAAAAAATTAGTGGCTGAATCAGCTGAATAACGGCATCTATTTGAAAAATACTACCCACTTGCACCGACCCTGATGTTTTTTTAAGAAAAAAGACTATCAGGGTTTTCTTTATAGAAAAAATTTGGCAAAAGCGAGGCTTTTCAAAAAAAATGCGTATCTTAGCTATTGAAAACCAAAATATTGTGCTTGTGCCTTCAACATTTGGCAACATCAAGCGTTATATGAAAAAAAGCTAATATTCCCAATTCAACACGCACAGTCTTACGAAATACTATGTATGAGCCTGCCACTGCCCCAAAAATTCTTTTTGAAGGCGTAAATTCTATTATCTATTATCGCGAGCAGAGTGAGTATGGGACACCTGTGGTGGTCAAGGTATTGAAAAATGATTTTCCCAGCCCTTCCCAGATTGTGCAGTTTAATAATGAATACGAATTTACAAAAGATTTAGCCCTCGCAGGCATACGGAAAGCCTACAAGAAAGACCGCATCAACAACCGCCCTGCCCTTATTTTAGAATACTTTGCAGGCACGACACTCAAAAAGACCTTTGCCGAACAACAATGGACGTTCCGCGATTTTCTAAAAATAGCCATCAATATTGCGCATAGTTTAGGCGAAATTCATCAGCATCATATCATACACAAAGACATCAATAGCAATAATATCTTAGTTGATTTAAAAAGTCATCAAATTAAAATCATAGACTTTGGTATCTCCTCACACATCGATACGCGCATACAAGACCTAAAAAATCCTGATGCCTTAGAAGGCACACTTGCCTACATTTCGCCCGAACAGACAGGGCGCATGAATCGCAATGTAGATTATCGCTCCGATTTGTATTCGCTGGGGATTGCCTTTTATGAAGTCTTGGCGGGTAAGCTCCCTTTTCAAGCCAAAGATTCGATAGAATTGGTGCATTGTCATTTGGCGCATCGCCCTACGCCCATTCACCAAATCAATGCCTCTGTGCCGCGCGTGCTTTCGGATATGGTGATGAAACTTTTAGAAAAAAATTCAGAAGACCGCTACCAATCGGCTTGGGGCTTGAAGGCAGACTTGGAAAAATGCCTCACACGCTTCGAAGAGAAAGGCAAAATAGAATCCTTTTCTATCGCCGCCGACGACTTTTCGGATAGCTTCAAAATTCCACAAAAACTCTACGGACGCGAGGGCGAGGTTTCGGTCTTATTGAGTGCCTTCCAGCGTGTCAGTGAGGGTGCAGTGGAAATGGTCATGATTGCGGGCTATTCAGGGGTAGGAAAGTCGGCACTTATCAGCGAGGTGCATAAGCCGATTACCGAAAAAAGAGGCTATTTTATTTCGGGCAAATACGACCAGTACCAGCGCAATATCCCCTATTCGGGGCTTATTCAAGCACTTTCCGACTTAGTGGCGCATGTGCTGACGGAAAGCAAAGAACTTTTGGACAAATGGCGGAAGCGCGTTTTGAGTGCCGTAGGAACAAATGGGCGTGTTCTGACCGACGTTCTGCCCAACTTAGAACTTATTATCGGCAAACAGCCCGAAGTGCAGGAATTGCCACCCAACGAAGCACGCAATCGTTTCAATTACGTTTTCAAAAGTTTTATCCGCGCCATTAGTCAGCAGCAGCACCCTGTTGTGCTATTTTTAGACGACCTACAATGGGCAGATGCCTCTTCCCTTGCCCTGATTCAGGTCATCATCAACGACGAAGGCAATCGCTACCTGCTCATCATTGGGGCTTATCGCGATAACGAGGTTACTTCGGCGCACCCCATGTCGGTCATGGTGGCGGATTTGAAGTCTAAATTGCGCCCCATTACCCAACTTACTTTGGACAATTTGCGCTTCGAAGATGTGCAGAAATTAGTAGCCGACGCGCTCAAAACAGACACCAAAGAGGTCAAAGATTTGGCTTATTTGCTTTATCGCAAGACGCATGGCAATGCCTTTTTTGTAACCCAGTTTTTAGGGGCTTTGTATGAAGAAGGCTTGCTTACCTTCGATTTTCAGAAGAAAAAATGGATTTGGGACATTCAACAAATTGAAGCCAAGAACACTACCGAAAATGTGGTAGAACTCATGGCGAGTAAGATTGAAAAATTGCCCTCCCAGACCCAAGAGATTCTCAAATTTGCCGCCTGCATAGGCGATAAATTCGAGCTTCGGACGCTCTCTATTCTTTTTAAAGCTACCCCCGAAACTACTTTCAGCCACTTATGGGTAGCCGTACAGGAAGGGCTTGTCGTGCCGCTTTCCGAGCATTACCGTTTTATTTCTACTATAGAAAAAGAAGAAGATTTTGCCCTCTGTCGTTTCAAATTTTTGCACGATAGGGTGCAGCAAGCCGTTTATTCCCTCCTTTCGGCAAGCAAAAGAAGCGAACTGCACTATGAGGCAGGTAAGATTTTGCGTAAAAATCTGACCGACGCACAATTAGAAAGTCGCATTTTCGATGTCGTCAATCAGCTCAATGTAGGCTTGCCGCTAATAGACGAGCAGGAAGAACGCTACGATTTGGCACGCCTCAACCAAGTGGCGGGGCGAAAGGCAAAACTTTCCGCCGCCTACGATGCCGCCTTCGACTATTTCTATGCAGGGACGGCTTTGGTAGGCGATATTGGCTTCGAGCAGGAATACGATTTGGCTATCGCCCTTTATGTGGAAGCCGCCGAAACCGCCTATTTAAGCGGTCAGACGCAGGGCATGGAGCAGTTTTTAGATAAGATTTTAGAAAAAGGAAAAAGCATTTTAGACAAAGTACAAGCCTACGAAGTACGCATCAATTACTACATTTCTTGCAACAAATTAGAAGATGCCATCAAGACTGCCCTCTATGTCTTGCGTCTTTTGAAGGTGCGCTTTCCCAGAAGTGTAACCAAACTGCACCTTTTGGCGGCTTTGATGAAGATAAAGTTCAATATGCGAGGCAGGAGCATTTTTAGCCTCTACGACCTTCCAGAAATGAAAGACCCCAAGCGTTTGGCAGCCATGCGTATCCTAACGGCTCTTAGTTTGGCGGCGTTTGTGGCAGGTTCGCCCTACTATCCGCTGATTATCTTCAAACAAGTTTTGCTTTCTATCAAATACGGCAATGCGCCTGTATCGGTCTTTGCCTACTCTTCGTATGGCATTATCCTTTGTGGGGTCTTGCGCAACATCAATTCGGGTTATCGTTTTGGCGAATTGGCTATCAAACTTTTAGAAAAACACAACACAGAACGCTTTAAGGCACGCACCTACATGGTTGCGAACGCCTTAGTGCGCCATTGGAAAGAGCCACTCGAAAATAGCCTCAAACCGCTTTTGAAAGCCTATAGAAAAGGCATCGATACGGGCTTTTTCGAATATGGCACTTATGCTGTTTTTATGTATTGCATCTATCGCTTTTATGCAGGACACGAACTCACTTCTTTGGACAAAGAAAGCGATATGTATATCAATGCGACCTATCAGCTCAAACAAATGACTCCCTATCAGAACCTAAAAATCGTCCGACAAACGATTCTCAATCTGACAGGGCAAGCCCAAAATCCGCTCGAATTAGTGGGGGCAGAATGTGATGAAGGCTTAGAAGAAAGACTTGTCAATGGCAGTAATAAGACCGCCATCTGCATTTATTACGTCAATCGCGCCATTATTTCCTACCTTTTAGGCGACTATGTAGGGGCAGAAAATCATATCAAAATTGCAGAGCCAAACTTGGCTTCGGTAACTTCGAGTGCGGGGATTCCTGTTTTTTATTTCTACGATTCACTCATTCATATCAGCCTTTTGCTCACCGAGCCACAATATACCAAAAAACGCGCCCTTAAAAGGATAGAAAACAACCTCAAACTTTTCAAAAAGTGGGCAAAATACGCACCTACCACACATCTGCATAAAATCCACCTCATCGAAGCCGAATTAGCCGCTTTGCAAGAGGATTTGCCCAAAGCCGAGCGCAATTATTATTTAGCCATAGAATTGGCAGGCAAGCACAATTTTATACAAGAAGAAGCCCTTTCGAAAGAGTTGTTCGGACGCTATTGGCTTAAAAGAGGGCAGGAAGACATCGCCGCGCTCTTTTTACGAAAAGCCTATTACGACTATCGCCTTTGGGGTGCAAAGGCAAAACTCGACCAAATGGAGGAAATTTATGGGCGTTTTATCAAAGACGACACCAGCCACCAGTTTAAAAGCGGCTCTTCCTTTCAGGTTACGACGACTCACAACCGCACCCTTTCCACCACAGGCAGCACAGGCGGCTCACAATCGGGCAGCAATAGCCTCGATGTAGAGAGTCTGATAAAGGCATCTCAAACGCTTTCGCAGGAAGTCAATTTCAGTGAACTTATCGCCAAAATGATAACCGTAGTGATTGAAAATGCAGGGGCGGAAAAAGGCATTTTTATACAAAACGACGAAGGCAGGCTTGTCATTTCGGCTTATACCGACGCAAACGCCTCGCCTTATGAAGAGTTCGACTCTGCCACACAACTTATCGGCACATTAGCCGACGAAAGTCAGGAACTGCCCCTTTCTTTGCTCAATTACGTCTTGCGAACCCAACAGCCCCTTGTTTTGTCTGATGCCCTGCAAGACGACAAGTACGCCTTAGACCCTTATATCAAACAACGCCGCCCCAAATCGGTACTCTGCTTTCCTATCTCACGCAAAGGCAAACTCAATGGCATTATCTATTTGGAAAACAACCTCATAGACAACGCCTTCACACCCGAACGCCTCCGTATCCTCAATATGCTCTCCTCGCAGATGAGCATCTCGATAGAAAATGCCCTTTTATACAAAAACTTAGAACAAAAGGTGCAAGACCGCACCGCCGAACTGCAATCGCAAACGCAGCGCATTACCGATAGTATCCGATACGCCCAAACCATTCAGCAGGCTATCCTACCCACAGATGCTTCCCTGAAAAATGCTTTCCACGAGTTTTTTGTCATTTTCAGACCCAAAGACATCGTTTCGGGCGACTTCTATTGGATGACGCAGGTAGAAAATTATACCTTCGCTGCCGTCATCGACTGCACAGGGCATGGCGTTCCCGGTGCTTTTATGAGTGTGGTAGGAAATACGCTCCTCAACGAAATTGTCAATCTCAAACGAATTTGGCAGCCTGCCCAAATTTTACAACTCCTACATGAAGGCATCAGAATTGCCCTCAAACAACGCCAAACCGACAACACCGACGGCATGGACATCGGACTCTGCCGCATAGAACGCCATGAAACTTGGGTAGAAGTCTTGTATGCAGGCGCAAAACGTCCGCTTTATTATACCTACAATGAAGCCTTACAAAAATTTAAGGGCGACAATAGAAGTATCGGCGGTTTGCTCAAAAAGAAAGAAGAGCCTTTCAATACCCAACAAGCCGCCCTCTTGCGTGGCGACGTTCTCTACCTTTCTACCGACGGCTTCATAGACCAAGCCGACGAGGAGAAGCAAAAATTTGGCACGCTGCGTTTTGAACAACTTTTAGCCTCTATCAAGGAACGCCCTTTGGAAGAGCAGCGCGAAATTTTGGAAAATCAATTAGACCGCCATCAGGGAAAAGCCGAACAGCGCGACGACATTACCATTTTAGCCATTCAACTCTAAGCGCGAAGCAAGCATCAAATAAGTGTAAAAACGGCGTACTTATCAGCCGCGATAGCTTTCCAAAAAGGCGAGCAGTTTTTCGTAGTCTTGGTCAGTGTGTTGTGGAAAGTTCGCAATTCGAAACGAGGTATCTTTCCATTTTCCATACCCCCCGCCTAAGCGCAAGCCCTGTGCTAAGGCTTTTTCTTTCAAATCGCCTAATTTTTCACTTGGATAGGGGCAGGCAAGAACCGTAGGAGCAGGCAGGGCAAAATATTGTCCTTCTGCATTTTTAGGGGGTTGGAAAAGAGCCGTCTGATAGCCCCTTTGTGCCAAAGAAGCGCGTAGGAATTGATTTCGTTTTTCTAAAAAGGCTGCCGTTTGTGCAATATCAGGCAGATTTTTCAAAGTTTGGGCAAGCAAAAAGAGAGCGACCATGTTGGGCGTGTGTGTCGTTTGCGATTTCTCTATGTTGCGCAAAACATTGGGTAGGCTATTGTAAAAAGTAGGCTCTTGTGTTTTTTGGGCGGCTTCTTTTATTTTCTCCTGTGCAAAAGGCGAAAGCACCAACACTGCCAAACCCGCAGGCTGCCCGAAACACTTTTGTACCGAAGCAAACCAAATATCGCCATTCTGCCAAGCAAGCTCGATGCCCGCCATCGTAGAAGTCGCATCTATGCAGAGCAGGGCTTTTGGACTTTTCTGACGCAAATCAGACAAAAAAGCAGGGTTCAATAGGCTGCCATTGGAAGTTTCACCTTCTACCAAACAAAAAACTTCGGTTTGGGCGGAAGTAGGCGTATCCAAAAGCATTTCGACGGTTTGAAGCGTTGTATCTAATTCAAAATCAAAGCCTTGTGTTTGGTTCGGATTGAAATGACGGCGAAAGCGAAACCACTTCTCACCAAAAGCCCCATTGAAAAGGTGCAGAAAACGCGCCCCCCCAAAAGTACGATTGAGCGTATCCCAACATTCATTGGCAGAGCTAAGGAAAGCCACTTGATAGTCGGCAGGAATCGCTAATTTTTGGTGCAAAAGGGACTGTGCTTCCGCTACAATGGCGCAAAATTCAGGGCTTCGGTGAGGCAGACTAAAAACGCCCTTTTCAAGCCCCAAGGCGTAATAACTACCCATTTGGGGATAGATTTTAGTAGGGCCGGGCGCAAAACTAAGCGCGAAATTAAAATCGAGGGCAGAGGCAGCCATATTTTTCAAGTGGTTCGATTAAAAGCCTTCAAAAATTTATGAGATAAAAACAGACGTATCTTTTACGAAAGCAGGCTTGGAAAGGTCATCTATTTTTCGCCAAAAAAACATAAAAAACTTGACTTACAAAGGCGTGTATCTTTTTGGCAGGTGCAATTTTTTGAAATCCTTATAGGAAAATCGCCTTATTAAGTGCTATGAAAAGGCGCGTGTTTTCAAATTTGATACAAAATAAAATTTGGCACACAGGCTACAAACGAAGCTGGAGCTTCGCGCTACAGTTTAAAGCCATTTCTAACCTTTTCTAATCTTTTTATTCCTATCTTTGCGGCAGTTCTGTTTTCTCGATTTGCCCATGAAACGACATATTCCCAACTTTCTGACCAGTTGCAACCTATTTTCGGGTTGTGTAGGTATCGTATTTTGCTTTTCTGATAGGCTTCTCTGGGCTTGTTGGGCAATCGTATTGGCTGCGCTCTTCGATTTTTTAGATGGCTTTGTGGCGCGTCTTTTGGGGGTTAGTTCGCCCATAGGAAAGGAATTAGACTCGCTTGCCGACTGTGTAACTTTTGGGGTCTTGCCTGCCACGATTATTTTTGTGTTGCTCAAAGGGCTTACGCCTGACCCCTATCTGCCCTTTTCGGCGTTCCTACTTGCCGTTTTTTCGGCACTGCGTCTTGCCAAATTTAACATCGATACGCGACAAAGCGACGCTTTTATCGGCGTTCCCACTCCTGCCAATGCCCTGCTTATCGGTTCGCTACCCTTGATTATGACACATCAGGCAGAATTTGCGCCTTATTTTTTGCGTTTGGAAGTTTTGCTGCCTTTTATTGTACTGATGTCGTATCTTTTGGTAGCCGAATTGCCGCTTTTCGCGCTCAAATTTAAAAACTACGCTTGGGCGGGCAATCAAATCCGCTATATTTTCCTACTCCTTGCCCTATTGCTGCTTTTAAGCCTACAATACCTTGCTGTGCCTATCGTCATTGCCTTGTATGTAGTGCTTTCGGGGCTTGAAAAGTTTGTCTTTCAGAAACCTTAATTCCATTTCCAAACGCTCAAAAACGCTCTTTTATGAAATTTATCGCTGAAATTGATGTTATGCCGCTCAAAGAAATTTTAGACCCACAAGGAAAGGCTGTCAAGTTGGGGCTTAATAATTTGGGCTTAAAAGAGATTGACAACGTGCGCATAGGCAAACACATTTCGCTCGAAATAGAGGCACAAGACCAAGCCGATGCCGAGCAGAAGGTAGAAATTGCCTGCAAACGCCTTTTGGCAAATATGATTATGGAAGATTTCCGCTTTGCGGTGCGTCCTGCCTAAATGTGCAGCCATTTGAAGGGGCAAGGCAATCGCGCTTTGTCCCTACAAATAGGGAAATAAGATGGACAACCCTTGCCTAACTTTTTGGGTAAGCATTTGATTTTCAACTTTTTGAAGCTATTTTTTCCGCTTCCAATGCCCAACTTGCCCTACAAGCACCAATTACCCCTAAAATAGGTGCAATTAGCACGCCCAAGATGGGGACAAGCAGCATCAAATACACCATCAGACCCAAGCCCAAGGTGAAGGCTTTGTTCTGCCATACAAAAGCCCTACTTTCGGCTACATTGCGCCTAATGGTTTCATTGCGAAAATCGAGCAAACCAAAACCCCAGAAAAAGGATTCTATCAAGACCACTAAAAGCGTCGTGAAAGGGCTTAGGATAGAAACGAAAAAGCCCAGCAAAAGCAAAGGTAGCGTCAGGCTCAATTCTATCGCCAAATTGGTTAGGTTTATAATAAGTCCGCGCCGCAAATCCTGCCAAAAGATAGCAATGCTAAAAGGTGGCGATTCCCATTGTGGGTTCTGAATTTCCTCTATTTTGCCCGCTATGTAGGAAAAAAGCGGCGAAAGCAAGGTCAGCAGCAAGACTTTGTAGGTCTTGAAATAGAGTAAGAATAGGCTTAGAAAGAGTAAAATCCGAAAGAGCCACTCGAAGACTCCGCGCCAAAGATTGCCCCAAGTTTGTGCTTGTAGCCATTGTTGTACTTTTTCGTTGGCAAAATCAGAAAAAAAGTATGCCCCTGCAAGCAGCAAAAGAAAGAGCAAGCAATTGAGGAACATAGGCAGCAGGTAGTAATGCCAAAAACGTTGCTCGCGGCTAAAAGCTAAGGCACGCCAAGGGGCGAGCAGACCTGCAAAAAAGGCTTTTGAAAAATCTCTGACCATCGGATAAAGGAAGGATAAGGGATAAAGAGCGTGATTTTAGAGTGCGGAAAAGTGGGCTTTGCCTAACTTTCTTGCTTTTTCTATCGTTAAGATAGGCAAAGTTTTGCAAAATAGCCAAATAAGTTGTACCTTGTTTTGGGATACTCGAAAGGTTGCTCTTTTGCGCCGCTTTTTAGGCATTTACTCTACACCTCTAACATTTTACGCTATGCTCTTCGACCGCATTAAAAACATCATCAAAGCCTCCACAGGCGAATTTTTCGAGGGTCGTACCTACACCGATAAAGAATTTGAGGACATCGATGCAGAATATGAACGCCTTTTCGGACAAGACAATCCTACCCAAAAAGGACAACAAGGCGCGTCGCACCAAACCTATCAGAACCCGTACTTAGACCCCAAAGAAGTAGAATTTTATCAGGTCTTGAATTTGCCACACAATAGCTCTTTCGAGCAAATCCGCCAAGCCTATAAAAATCTCATCAAAGTCTATCACCCCGATAAGTGGATTCACAAGACTCCACAAGAACAGAAACAAGCCGCACAGAAGGCACAGCAAATCAATTTAGCCTACTCTTACTTTAAAAAGAAGATGAACGCCTAAGTTGTCAGATTTCCTAAATTGCGTGCTTTCCGCTCCTTTTCAATCCTAAAAAACATCAATCCAAATCGCTCATGTGGGAATTTTTCAAACGCTTTTTTTCCATCGGCAAGGCAAAAGCGCATGATAAGCTCGATAAGATAGAAGACCCTGCCAAAATCTTAGAGGATAGCATCAAAGAACTCAAAAAAGAGTTGTCTGAAAGCATGCAGGGGTTAGCCGAAGTCAAGGCACTGACCATCAAGACGCAGCGGCAGGTAGCACAAGCCGATGCCTCGGCACAGCAGCAGGAAAAAAAAGCTATGATTTTTTTGGAAAAAGCCGACAAAGGAGAGATAGACGAAGACGAAGCCGACCGCTTGGCAGCACAAGCCTTAGAACGCAAAAACCACATCTTGGCACTCTCGCAGGCAGATAGGAAAAATTTGCAGAGCTATCAGGATATGATTGCCAAAATGGAAGATAGTATCCGTATGAATCGCTCACAAATCAATCAATTTGAGGGCGAACTCAAATCCTTGAAATTGCGCTCACGTGTAAGCCAAACCACACAAAAGCTCAATAAGAGTTTGGCAGGCATGGACACGACCCAATCGAGCGCACTTTTAGACAAAATCCGCGATGAAGTCAATCAGCAGGAAGCCTTAGCCGAATCCTACAATGCCGTCTTGGGTATGAAGGACAACGTTGAAAATGAAGTGGATAAAATTCTGGGTGCTAACTATTCGCCACAGGTGAGTCAGGATTTGAAGGCTTTGAAGGAAAAGCGCAAACTTGCCCAAAAGAATGTCGCTTCCGAAACTGAAAAGAAACCCGAAACGCCGCCCCCTGCCACCAATCAGGAGCAAGACCATACGCCGCGTTTCAAGATTCACCGTCCAGAGCAAGACTAAGTAGGGCTTCCGCACCAAAATCGTTATCTTTGTGTAAAATTACGTGATGATATGGAAATTAGTTCTTATTTCGAGACAATAGCAGATTTTCGTGTGCAAGGTCGTTGCCTGCATGCGTTGGACGACATTTTGGCTTTAGTCCTTTTGGGGATTTTAGCGGATAATGATGATTTTGTAGAAATCGTTGATTTTGGTCAAGACAATTTAGCGGCTTTGCGAGCAGATTTTGGATTAAAATTAGCCAATGGGATTCCTTCGGTGGATACCTTAGAAAGAGTCTTTAAACATCTGAATATCAATAGCTTACAATCGTGTTATAACCGCTTGCTCACTGACTTA